>CAYMQL010000017.1:0-14091 GCA_964392255.1 uncultured Planctomycetaceae bacterium
TGTACAACCGGAGGAAATAACCGATGGCAGAGATAACCGCGGCCGCCGTGCGAACGTTGCGTGAACGGACCGGCCTGCCCATGATGGACTGCAAAAAGGCCCTGCAAGAGACCGGCGGCGACGCCGACAAGGCCGTCGAACTGCTCCGCAAGGCCGGGGCGAAAATGATGGAGAAACGAGCGGGCCGCACGACCACGTCCGGACGCATCGCCGTGTACTTGGCGCCCGACGGAAATACCGGCGCGATGATCGACCTGCGCTGCGAAAGCGCCCCGGTGGCCAACAACGACCAGTTCGTGCTGCTGGCCAACGATCTGGCGCAGCAACTCGCCGCGGGGCCCGGCGCCGCCGATCCCGACGCGCTGCTGGCCCAGCCTTCGCCGAGCAAGACGGCTCCGACGCTGAAACAGCAATTCGACGACTTGAACAATCGGATTCGCGAGGTGTTCAAGGTCGAGCGGATCATCCGGATCAACGGCCGCTGCGGCGGCTACGGCCACCACAACGGCACGACCGGCGTGCTGCTGCAATTCGAGGGCGGCAACGCCGAACTGGCCAAAGACATCTGCATGCACGTGGCCGCCATGCGTCCGGCCGTGCTCTTCAAAGAAGAGCTTGATCCGGCCGTCGTGGCCAAAGAGCGCGAAATATTGGCCGCGGCCGCCCGAAAAGAGGGCAAGCCCGAAAATATCATCGACAAAATGGTCGAAGGCCGCCTGCGAAATTTCTACGCCGAGTGCTGTCTAGCCGAACAACCGTTTGTGAAAGACGACAAGCGGACGGTGGGCCAAGTGGCCAAGGACGCGGGCATGAAGCTGCTTCGATTCGTTCGTTGGGAGTTGCCTAAGGAATAGGGGGCGACGATGGCCGAGCAAACCCAGACGGCGCCAAAGTATCGGCGCGTGGTTCTGAAGATTTCGGGCGAAGGTTTCGTTCATCCGGGCGAACGCGGCATCGCAATGGACGCCGTGCTGCACATCGCCCGGCAAACCTACGCCGCCGCTCGGCACGGCGTGCAAATCGCCATTGTGATCGGCGGCGGCAACATCCTCCGCGGAGCGCAGTTCACCTCGGGCAACTCCTGCATTCACGAGGCCACGGCCCATTACATGGGCATGTTGGCCACGATGATCAACGGACTAGCCCTGCAAGACGCGCTCGAGTCGCTCGGCTGCGACACCCGGCTGATGACCGCCATCCGCACCGACGGCGTGGCCGAGCCGTACATCCGCCGCCGCGCCCGCCGCCACTTGGAGAAAGGCCGCATTGTCATTATCGCCGGCGGCACGGGCAGCCCGTTCGTCACGACCGACACCGCCGCCGCGCAGCGCGGGCTGGAGCTCGAAGCCGAAATCCTGCTGAAGGCAACCCGCGTCGACGGCGTTTTCAGCGACGACCCCGAAAAGAATCCCCACGCGGTTCTCTACGGCGAATTGACCTACGACGAAGTGCGGCGGCAAAACCTCCGCGTGATGGATTACGAAGCAATTACCAAGTGCGCCGAATACGACATGCCGATCCTCGTCTTCAATTTTCGCAAGGAAGGAAACATCGAAGACGCCGTCCTCGGCCAGCGCGTCGGCACGCTGATCCATGAGTAGTGGCGAGTGGTTAGTGGCGAGTGGCTAGATAAGACACGCAGAGCGACCAGGCAACGCGATCCTCTAGTTGCTGGATTAACCACTAACCGCTAACCGCTAATCGCTAACCACTCGCCACTAACTACCATGACCACCGACGAAATCCTGCTCGACGTCGAAGAACGGATGGAAAAGGCGATTCGCAAGCTCAAGGGCGATCTGGCCGGCATTCGAACCGGCCGCGCGAACCCGGGCCTGGTCGATTCGCTGAAGGTCGAGGTGTACGGCTCGGCGGTGCCCATCAAGCAAATCGCCTCGGTCGGCGCGCCGGAGCCGAACCAGATCGTGATTCGCCCATACGACCCCGGCACTCTGAAGGACATCGAAAAGGCGATTCAAACCAGCGACTTGGGCTTCAATCCGCAGAACGACGGCCGGCTGATTCGGTTGAACGTGCCGCCGCTTTCGACCGAGGTCCGCCGCAAAATGGTCGGCCGCATCAAGGAACTGACCGAAGAGGCCAAGGTGGCGGTTCGCAATATCCGCCGCGACGGCAACAAATCGGCCGATCAGGGCGAAAAGGACAAAGACTTTTCCGAGGACGACCGCGATCAGGCGAAGGAAGAGATTCAGGAACTTACCAAGAATTACGAGGCCCAAGCTGCCGAACTGGCCAAAGCCCGCGAGAAAGAGGTCATGGAAGAATAGGAGACGCGAGCAAAACTCCCGGCCCCTTTAAAGCTACCTCAGGGAAGAGATAGGAGAGACGATTAAGACTTCCGCCACCCTTAAGCTCCCCCGATAAGCCCATGCGTTTTCCTCGATTTCGCCTCACGCAGACGACGCAAATCATTATCGGTTTATGCTTGGGCGTTTTCGTTGGCTGGCTGGTCCACAATTTCAGCGAGAATCCAAACTCGGCGGCTATGGGTTTCCGCCCGTTCAGCCTGCTCTTTCTCCGGCTGATCAAGATGATCATCGGCCCTCTGATCTTCGCCTCGCTGGTCTCGGGGATCGCCGGTCACGGCAATCTGCGAACCGTCGGCCGTATCGGCGGCAAGGCAATCATCTATTTCGAGATCGTCACGACGATCGCGCTTCTGATCGGTTTGGTGACGGTCAACGTGATGAAGCCCGGCGCCGGGCTAAACCCGGAATTGATGAAGGCCACGTCGTCGCACAACGACCTGGCCGGCAAGCCGCCCCAAACCTGGGACCAAATCCTTCTGCACGTCGTGCCCGACTCGCTGGCCAAGGCCATGGTCGAGGGCGACATCCTCCAGATCGTCGTTTTCAGCATCTTTTTTGCAATCGGCGTGAGCCTGATCGGCCCGCGGGGCCAAATCCTCGTCGACTGGTGCGAGTCTCTCACGCAAACAATGTTCAAAATGACCAACGTCGTCATGCACTATGCGCCGATCGGCGTTGGCGCGGCGATGGCGTATGCCGTTGGGCACGGCGGATTCGACGTGTTGCGGAATCTGTTTTTCCTGGTTCTCACGCTCTATGTGGCCCTGATTATTTTCTGTACGTGCGTGCTGGTTCCCATCGCGCTTCTTTTCGGCATCTCGCTGAAGGGCTTCATCCGGGCGGTCAAAGAGCCCGCCATCCTCGCCTTCACGACCACTTCGAGCGAATCGGCCTTGCCCTTGGCCATGGAACGGCTTGAAGAATTGGGCATTCCGCGCAAAATCATCTCGTTCACCCTGCCGCTCGGCTATAGCTTCAACCTGGACGGCTCGACGCTCTACCTGACCTTGGCCACGATGTTCGTCGCCCAGGCGGCCGGCGTCGAGCTTACGATCCTTCAGCAAATCACCATGTGCCTGACGTTGATGCTGACCAGCAAGGGCATCGCCGGCGTACCGAGGGCGTCGCTGATCATCATCGCCGGCACCGTGGCCAGCTACGGCTTGCCGGTCGAGATCGTCATGCTAATCCTCGGCGTGGACGAACTGATGGACATGGGCCGATCGATGGTCAATGTGACCGGCAACTGCATGGCGACCGCGGTAATCGCCCGATGGGAAAGGGCCTGGGACGGCAAACCTCAGCCGCCGGTCCCGGAATCCGATGCGTAGCTTCGACTTGTTGCCGAAAGCTTGACGGATCGACAATGGCAAATCATTTGCCCCGATCTTCCGACCGCGCATGATCAACGCCGTTCTCGATGCGGCGGGGACTGGCTTTCGGCGGCGGGGCGTTTTCAGGCCGCTTCGCGGCAAGAGGCGAGTTCTTCGGCGTGGATCGGCATCGTTCGCACGCAATCGGGCCGCACGATTTGTTGCACGCGACCGCCGGGAAGAACATGGTAGCGAATGCCGCGCCAGTGGACCCAGCGTCCGACCGCGGCGCTGCTGACGCCGATCCAATGGGCAAGCTCGACCAGCGGGTTGGCCCAAACATCGAACCCGCGGATGCGGCGCGACGCGCGTTCCCAATGAGGGAAATACGTCTTGACCAGGTCTTGCCGCAGGGCGCCGCGATAGACCGACACCAGATAGAGTACGGCGCTGACGGCGATCGGAATCCAAGGCGACGGCGAGCCGGTCAAAAGCCCCCAGCCGAGCACGGCCAAGTTGCCTAGCCAGATGGCGCTGGAAAACGTGGCCGCCAGGAAAGAAAACAGCCACCAATCGAACGTATAAAGCCGTGCGACGAGGTACTGGCGGCGGATGAACGACAGGGCGTTTTTTAGCGACACATCCAAAGGCGACGCGACGACGCAGCCCGGCTCGAAGCGAACGTCGAGCCCAAGCTTGCGCATGAGCCGGCTGGCCACCAGATCGTCGCTGATCGTGCCTTTCCAGGCGTCGCGCAGACCGATGGCGTCGAAGACCTCGCGGCGGATGGCCCAGGAGCCGCCCCAGATCAAATGGTGGCTGCTGCGCGTCAACAGCGACATCACGTCGCAGTTCATGCTGTAGACCAGGGCGTTGGCCACCGTGGGGCGTTCGGGCGTGAACCAGCGATAACCCGTCACCGCGCCGAGGCCCGGCTGTTCGAGGTGCGACACCAAGGCCCGCAGCCATTCGGGCCGCGGCCGCGCGTCGGAGTCGACGAAGGCCAAATACTGAATCCGTTGCGAGATATGTTGGGTCGCCACGCGCAGATTGTGAACTTTTTGGCCCGTGTCCGTAGCGCGGCCGGCCACGATCAGCCGAGTCGGCACCCACGAATGGTCCGCCATCGCGCGGCGAATGGCCGGATAGGCCGGATCGTCGACGCTTTCGACGACGAACACGACCTCGTAATTGTCGTAATCCTGGCGCAGCACGGCGCGAAGATATTCTTCAAAATCCAGATCGAGGCCCTTGCACGGCGCAAACAGCGCGACGCGGCCGGCGGGTTGGTGCCGCTCCAGGCTGCGCATGCAACTCCGCGCGTAGCGGCGATGCTCCCATGTTTGCAGCGCCAGCAGCAGCGACTCGACGATGACCAGTCCGGCCAAAAACAGATAGGCTGTAATCCAGTACGCATCCATGCGTTCACCGTCGCTCGAATTTCCTTCGTAGGCGCAAAGCCTCCCTGTTGGACTGCGCCTTCGGAAGTCGTCGCGGACATTCTCGGACCACGATCGCGCGGAGTAGAATATCTTGTGCGGCAGGAGCAGGTCAATAGCATCGTAGAGGTTAGAATGGGCAAAATGGGCGGCGGGGGCTGTATGTGCAATCGGCGGGCCTGGACGCCGGCCGTCGTTGCCCCGGTTGAACGAGACGCGGCGGCGATCGGCGGCAGTCCGTAGTTTTGCTTCGGCGAAGAAATTCGCCCGGCGCGGCTTCAGAAAGACATCGATCAACGCGAACTGAACTTGACCCTGCGCCGCGGCGCCCGCACAATTCAGCCCATGTACATTCTGACGCGATACGTGGTATGGGAGGTGCTGAAATACTTCCTATTGACGCTGGTGGCGTTGACGCTGGTGGTCACTCCGATCATGGGCATCGGCGAGGGGCTGAGAAAGGGGCTGCCCGCGCTGGTGATACTGCGGATTCTGCCGTACATGCTGCCGGAGATGCTTGGAATAACGATTCCGGCGTCGATGTTGTTTGCGGTGTGCAGCGTATTCGGCCGTATGACCGGGGCCAATGAAATCGTCGCGCTGAAATCGCTGGGCATCAGCCCGATGGCGGTCGTTTGGCCGGCGATTGTCGCGGCGTCGTTTTTAAGCCTCGGCACCGTGTGGATGTATGAGATTGCGGCCACTTGGTGCAAGCCGAGCGTTCTTCGGGTGGCGAGCGAGTCGATCGAGGAGATTGCCTACAGCATGCTGCAAAAGCAGCGGTCGTACAACGGAGGCCAGTTCAGCATCGTCGTCAAGCAGATCGCAAGTCCGGCAAAACGGGGCGAGCCGCCCCGGCTGATTCGGCCGAGGATCACGATTAGCGGCCCGCAGAAGATTACGATTTCGGCGGCCGAGGCCATGCTGCAAACCGATTGGAAGAATCGCCGGCTCCAGATCGAGTGTCGTCAGGCGAACGTCGACATTGAAGGGCAAATGAGCGGATTCGTGCGCGAGTGGCACCATTCGATGCCGATCGTGGTGCCGGCGCCCGAACGCTATCATCGGGATTGGGTGGCGATGCGCGACATCCCGCGGCTGATCGGCGAGTTGCAAGCGACGTTGCGGCGGCTTGAACAGTTGCGAGCCGCCCGGGCCGCCCTCGGCACGCCCGAGTCGCCGGCCGACGCCGCAAAAATCGATAACTATCACTTCCAAATCCGCCGCCTGCGGGGCGAACCGTATCGCCGTTGGGCCAACGGCTTCGCATGCCTGTGCTTCGCGCTCATTGGCACGCCGGTGGCCATGTTCTGGCGGCACGCCGACGTGTTGACCAATTTTTTCGTTTGCTTCCTGCCGATTTTGGCCGTTTTTTATCCGCTGGTTCTGCTGAGCGACCATCTGGCCACGGTGCCCTACGGCCAGATGCCGGCCTGCTCGTTTTGGATGGCCAATCTGGTGCTGTGCGTGCCCGCCGTGGCGCTGTGGCGGTGGATCGTCCGGCATTGACGGGCCGCACGGGCGTCGAAGAAAAGCGGCCGGTGCGCATGCTCCGACCGCGCAGACCATGAAACGATGGTTGTCCGGCGATTGCCAAGGGGCGATCAGGCTTGCGAGTCGGTCTCGCCGGCCGGCGTATCAGCCGCCGGTTTGACTTCGGTCTGATCCGACTCGAACGACGGTCGGGCCGCGGTTCGGCGGACGCGGTCGTTCTTGCCAACCAATTCAAGGATGGCCCGCGTGCCGGCGTCGCCCAGCCGCGGTTTGGCCAGCCGCAAGACGCGGGTGTAGCCGCCGTCGCGATCGGCGAAGCGCGGGGCGATCTCGTCGAAGAGAATTTTCACCGCCGTTTTGTCGCCCAGCAACCGTAGCGCGCGGCGTCGAGCCGCCACAACCGGCGCGATGGTGTGATTCCATTGCTGCCAGCGGTCGCTGTTGCGCCACGACCGCCACTGATCGCTATTGCGTTCGGCGTTCGGCTCCAACTCATCGGCCGCCTGTTGGTGCGGCAGCGCGCGACGGGCGATCGTAATGCACCGCTCGACCAGCGGCCGCACCTCTTTGGCCTTCTCAAGGGTGGTGATGATCCGGCCCTTGACCTTCGGCTTGTTGTCGTCCAGCTCGGCGTCCCGCTCGGTCAAAAGCAGGGCGCTGGCCAAGCTTCGCAGCAGGGCCCGTTGATGATTGGGTTTTCGGCCGAGCTTTCGGCCGCGTCGTCGATGTCGCATGGGCTTCTCGCTTCTATTACAACATGCTCGCCGGGGCCGACGGCAGCCGCATTCCCAGCCGCAGGCCGATGTCGGAAAGTTTTTCGCGAACTTCGGCCAACGTCGTTTCGCCGAAATTGCGGACTTCCAACAGTTGCTCCTCGGAGTGGGCGACCAGGTCGCGAACGGTGGTGATGTTTTCCGATTCCAAACAATTCGTGGCCCGGACCGAAAGGTCCAGTTCCGCCAAACTCATTCCCAACTTCGCTTCGGTCGATTGATCCATGGCCAGAGCGCCCAGCGGACGGCTTTCGCTGTGGACCATCGGCCCCAATTCGCTGTATTGGACGAATGGGTTGAGGTGTTTGCGCAGAATCTTCGCCGATTCGACCAACGCCATCTCGGGCGAGACGGAGCCGTTGGTCCAAATTTCCATGGTCAGCTTGTCGTAGTTGGTCTTTTGTCCGACGCGAGTCTCTTCGACTTCGTATCGGACGCGAACCACCGGACTGAAGGCCGCGTCGACCGGAATGATCCCGATTTCCTGGGCTTGCGGCGTGTGCTCGGTTGACGGCACGTAGCCGCGGCCGTTCTCGACCACCATTTCCAGCAGGAAGGGCACGTCTTCGGTGAGCGTGGCGATCACATGGTCCTTATTGATCACATCCACCTGCTCGTCGGTGCGAACGTCGGCGCCGGTGATGGGGCCTTTCGTGTTCTTCTCGATCCGCACGACGCGGGTTTGCTCGCTGAAGTTCTTGACCACCAGCGATTTCACGTTCAAGACGATCTCGGTCACGTCTTCGACCACGCCCGGCAGGCTGCTGAATTCATGCTGGGCGCCGTGAAGCTTGATTTGCGTCACCGCGCTGCCTTCCAGGCTGGAAAGCAAAATGCGGCGAAGACTGTTGCCGACCGTCACCCCGAACCCGCGCTCAAAAGGCTCGGCGGTAAACTTGCCGTACGTGCTCGTAAGCGTCGAACGGTCGGCAGTAATCAGGCTGGGCAACTCCAGGCCGCGCCATCGTATACGCATGGGAAGGCTCCGATCCAATGACAAACGAGCTGCAATTAAAAGCTATTTGGAACAAAGCTCGACGATCAAGTGAGGCTGCACGGGAATCGAGGCGTCGGCGGCCTCGGGCATGCGAAGGACGTGCCCTGCCGGCTCCGGCCCGTCGACGCGGCTGAGGAAATCCGGCACCTCGCGGTGCGACTCGGCCAACGCCGCCTGCACCAACTGTAAACTCTTCGGCCGGTTCTTCACGCGAATCGTATCGCCGGGCCGCGTCAGATAGCTGGCAATATCGACGCGGCGGCCGTTGACCGTCACATGGCCGTGGCCGATCAACAGCCGGGCTTGCGCCCGCGAAAGACCGAAGCCGAGCCGATACACGATATTGTCCAGCCGTCGCTCCAACAGACTCATCAGCGCTTCGCCGGTGTTGCCTTTGCCTCGCTCGGCCAACGCAAACACCTTGCGAAACTGCTTTTCCAGCAAGCCGTAATGATGTTTGACCTTTTGCTTCTCGCGAAGGTGAAGGCCGTAGTCGGTCTGTTTGCCGCGGCGGAAGGTGCTCATTCCCGGAGGCGATTCACGCCGCTCGAACGCGCACTTCGGCGTGTCGCAGCGATTTCCTTTCAGAAACAGCTTCGTTCCCTCGCGACGGCACAAACGGCAAACCGGTGAACTATGTCGGGCCATGTCTTGTCTCTTGTTTCCAACGAACCTCAGCGTTCGAGGAATTGGAAATTGAAACGCGCGGACGTCGCCGCATTGCGATCAAATCCCTAATCCCTAATCCCTAATCCCTAATCCCTAATCCCCTTGATTCTCTACACCCGGCGGCGCTTCTTCGGACGGCAGCCGTTGTGCGGCAGCGGGGTGACGTCTTCGATCGATTTGATCTTCAAACCCGCCGCCTGCAGCGCCGTGATCGCGCTTTCGCGTCCGCTGCCTGGTCCCTTCACTTTGACGTCGACTTCTTTCATGCCGAATTTCACGGCCTTTTCGGCCACTTGCTGGGCCGACATCTGCCCGGCGAAGGGCGTGCTTTTGCGGCTTCCTTTGAAACCGCACGTGCCCGCGCTCGACCAGCAGAGCGTTTCGCCCTTCGTGTCGGTGATGGTGATGACCGTGTTATTGAACGTCGCTTTGATGTGGGCGACGCCCACCGTCACGCTGCGACGCGCTTTTTTTCGCGTGGTCGATGCCGCTGCTGATGTCTTTGCCACCGCCGAAAAACTCCATGTAGTTTTCAGTTGTCGGTTTTCAGTTTTCAGTTCTCAGTTTTCAGTTCGATTTCCACTAGAAACCTTATTGTCAAGAGCTGACAACTGATAACTGACAACCGAAAACTCTCTTAACGTAAATCTATCACGCCCTTCTTGCCGGCGACCGTCTATTTCGGGCCCTTGCGCGTGCGGGCGTTGGTTCGGGTGCGCTGGCCTCGCACCGGCAGGCCGCGACGATGACGCAGCCCTCGGTAGCAGCCGATGTCCTTCAGCCGCGCGATGTTCTGGTTCCGCTGCCGCCGCAACTGACCCTCGACCACATAGTCCTTGTCGAGCAAAGCAGCCAACCGCGCCAACTCGTCCTCGCGCAGCTCGCGGGCGCGGACCTGCGGGTCGATCCCCGCCTTGTGGCACAGGTCGCGCGCCACGCGCGGTCCTACGCCGTACAAATACGTCAGCGAGATCAGCGTCGGCCGATCGTTCGGAATATCGACACCTAGCAAACGCGGCATATGCGCCTACTCCTAAAAAAACTACGGCGAGGGCCTAACCCTGACGCTGCTTGTGACGCGGGTTGCTGCACACTACGTACACAACGCCCCGGCGACGCACAATCTTGCAGCTCTCACAAATCCGCTTGATACTGGCTCGTACTTTCATGGCCTCTACACCTGGGCAAATTGGCGGCAAGGGGCAAAGCGCTTTAGTATAAACGCCATCCCTAAAATCCTACAAGACCCTCGGGCAAAGAATTCTTCCGTTTGGTCCAATTTCTGCAATAATACCGCCGTCGGGTGGTGTGGATATCCTTCGCACCCATCCCCCATTTCTCTCGCTTCACACTCCGCCTGCCCCTTAACGATTACCAACTCTCGCCATTCGGCCCCGCCGTCAAAACCATCGGGCCGTCCGCCGTCATGGCGACCGTATGCTCGAAGTGGGCGCTCAGACGGCTGTCGGCCGTCGCCTGCGTCCAGTGGTCGGCACGCGTCCGCACCCGCTTTGTGCCTATGTTCACCATCGGCTCGATTGCGATCACCAGGCCTGGAACGAGGCGAAAATCGCCCGTGCCTCGCCGCATCTGCCGGCTGACAAAATTGGGCACCTGCGGGTCTTCGTGCATATCGCGGCCGATGCCGTGGCCCACAAACGACTCGACCACCGAATAACCGTGTTTTTTTACGTAGGCTTCCATTTCGGCGGCCACTTGGCTCCATCGCGAACAGCGGCCCATCAGTTCAATGGCCAAACTGAGCACGTTGCGCGTCACGTCCAACAGCCGCCGAGCTTCGGGGCTGATCCGGCCGACTGGATACGTTGCCGCGGCGTCGCCGCACCAGCCGTTCAGCTTGCAGCCCGTATCAACGCTGACAATGTCGCCCTCCACGAGCTTCCGAGGCCCGGGGATGCCGTGAACCACTTCTTCGTTGACCGAGATGCACGTGCAAGCGGGGAACGGAACCGTGCCGGGGACGCCCTTGAACAGCGGCACCGCCTTGTTTTCGGCAAAAAAACGGTCGGCCGCCGCGTCGATTTCCGCCGTCGTTACGCCGGGCCGAATCGTCGCCGCCATACGCTGATGGGTTTGCCAGACCAACAGGCCGGCTTTCCGCATCTGGCTGATTTCTCGCGGCGAACGCAATATCTCCACGCTTGGCAACTCCCGTCGGCCGATAGCGACCGTACCGCTATGCTTCCAATGCCGCCCTGGACCTTTCGAAAATCTCCTCGACCGTGCCGAGGCCGTCAATGCTCTTCAACAGGCCGCGGCGACGATAATAGTCCAGCAGCGGCGCAGTCTGCTGGCGATACGCCGTCAATCGCTGGCGGATGACTTCGGGGTTGTCGTCGGCGCGGCCGCGGCCCGCCAATCGGCGGAACAGCTCTTCCTCGGGCACCTGAAGCTCGAGCACCACGTCCAGCGGCGTTTTCTTTTCGGTTAGCATCGCATCGAGCGCCTCGGCTTGGGCGATGGTGCGCGGAAAACCGTCCAACAGATAACCCTGCTGGCAGTCGGACGCCTTCAGCCGCTCGGCGATGATCGCCACAATGATGTCGTCGGGGACCAACGCCCCGGACGACATGAATTTTTCGGCCTTCAGTCCGACCTCCGTCTTGGCGTCGCGGGCGGCGCGAAGCATGTCGCCCGTCGAGAGGTGGGCCATGCCGTAGGTTTTGACCAGCCGTTCGGCTTGCGTTCCTTTGCCGGCCCCCGGCGGGCCGATGAATACCATGCGCATGATTGCAGTCTCGCGTCTTAAGAGAAAAATGACAAAGCACGAATGACGAATGACGCAAGTTCTAACATTCGTCATTCGTTATTCGTGCTTCGTCATTCTCATTCGTCTCAACCTAGCCCTTTTCCAACAGCCCCTTGTAGTTCCGCATTAGCAGATGGCTGTCGATCTTCTGCACCAGATCGAACGCCACGCTCACGGCGATCAGCAGACTGGTGCCGCCGTAAAAGCTCGCCACGCCGTATTGCACCGGCAGAAAGCTCGACACGAGCGTCGGCAGAATGGCCACGATCGCCAGGAACCCGGCGCCTACGTACGTGATTCGCACCATGACCTTTTCCAGGTAGTCGGCCGTGCGCCGACCAGGCCGATAGCCGGGGATGAACGTGCCGTAGTCTTTCAGGTTGTCCGACATGTCCTTCGGATTGAAGGAGATAGCGGTCCAGAAATAGCAGAAGAAGTAAATCAACAGCACATAGCAGATATTGTACGTCCAGGATCGCTCGCTGCGGCCGAAAACGTGCCCTAGGTTCGTCCAAATCGAAGACTCGGGATAGGCGTTGGCCAAATAGCTGAAGATCACCGTGGGGAACAGCAGCAAGCTGCTGGCGAAGATGATCGGCATGACGCCGGCCTGATTGACTCGCAGCGGCAGATACTGCCGCGTGCCGCCGTAGACTTTTCGTCCGCGGACGTGCTTCGCGCTTTGGGTCGGAATGCGGCGTTGCCCTTGGGTGATCAGCACTACGCCGACCACCACGGCGACGAATAGCAATGCCAGAACCAACAGGGAGTCGACGCCGACGTTTCCGGCGTTGCCGCCCAGTTCAAAGCCGTGTTCCTGGATTGGTTTGATCAGTTCCTCGTAGCCGGCGAAAGGCATCCGGGCCAAAATGCCCGCCATAATCAGCAGGCTGATGCCGTTGCCGATGCCGTATTCGTCGATCTGTTCGCCCAACCACATCAAGAACACGGTGCCGGCGGTCATCGTCATCACGCCGGTCAGTTGCCAGATGAACGGCAGCGAGCCGTTGACGAGGAACTCGTCGTGGATCCAGCCGCGGCTGATGACAACGCCCAGATAAACCCAGCTTTGTCCCAAACAGAGTACGACGGTGGCGTAGCGGGTGTACTCGTTAATCTTCTTCCGGCCGCTTTCGCCTTCTTTTTGCAGTTTTTCCAACGGCGGGTAGACGCTGCCGAGCAACTGGAAAATGATCGACGCCGAGATGTACGGCATGATGCCCAAGCCGAAGATCGTCGCCTGGCTCAGGTCGGTGCCGCTGAACGTGCTGATTTGGTTCAGCAGGTCGCCGATGCCCTGATTGCCGCCTTCCGAAAAGGCGGCGGTCATCCGGGTATGATCGACCATTGGCAGGGTGATTTGCTGCCCGACGCGGAAGATGGCCAGCAACGCCAGAGTCAGAAGAATCTTCTGACGCAGCTCGGGAATCGTGAAGATGACGCGAATCTTTTCCCACATGGCTCGATCCGTCTGCTTGGGAAATGACGAATACCGAATGACGAATGACGAAGCGGCCTAGACTTCGTCATTCGTCATTCGTCATTCGTCATTTCTTTAGACATTGCTCATCCTGCCGGCTGTCGCACTTTCATCTTATTCTTGACCACCGGCGCCTTGCCGGGCAAAACGACCGCCTGCCCGCCGGCCTTCTCGATCTTCTCCAGCGCCGAGCGGCTGAACTGATGGGCCGAAATCTTCAGCCCCTTGCTGAGTTCTCCAACGCCCAGCACTTTCAACGCATCGAAGCTGCCTTTGATCAGCCGCTTGCCGCAGAGCGACTCGGGCGTGACCTCTTCGCCGGCCTGGAAGTTCCGCTCCAAAACGTCGAGATTGACGATGGCCACCACGTCGGCCCAGCGATTGTTGAACCCGCGTTTGGGAATGCGCCGGACCAACGGCATCTGGCCGCCCTCGAAAATCGGCGACAGGCCGTAGCCCGAGCGCGAGCCTTGGCCCTTGCTGCCGCGGGTGGCCGTTTTGCCGTGACCCGAGCCGGGGCCGCGGCCGATGCGCTTCCGCGACTTGTTCTTATGGATTCCGCGATGGACGTCGTTCAAATTCATGTGAGCGAGACTCCCCGCAACCGCTCGACTTCGCTCTGCGAGCGGAGCTGCTTGAGGGCTTCAATAGCGGCTTTTACTAGATTCGTGGGATTGGTGGAGCCGAAGCTCTTGGTCAAAATGTCGCGGATGCCGCAGGCCTCGCACACCGCGCGGACGGCGGCACCGGCGATCACGCCGGTGCCCGGCCCCGCGGTAAGGAGAATCACTTCTGCCGAGCCGAACCGACCCTTGGCCGTGTGCGG
>CAYMQL010000018.1:0-13166 GCA_964392255.1 uncultured Planctomycetaceae bacterium
TAGACATTCCGACCGAGGACCTCAGTGGTCTGCCGCCCGAGCGGCAGGCGGCCGAGATTGACCGGATTTCGCTTGCACAGAAGTCGGCGCGTTTCGACCTGGGCCGGCCGCCCTTGTTCCGGCTCCGGCTGCTGCGATTGGCCGAAAAAGAGCACGTCATTGCGGCCACGTTGCACCACAGCGTAGGCGACGGCTGGTCGATGCAGTTGCTGTTCTATGAAATTGCGATGCTTTACGACGCATTTTCATTTGGCCATCCGTCGCCGTTGCCCGAGGTCAAAATCCAGTATGCCGACTACGCCCTGTGGCAGCGCGAGCACCTTGCGGGAGACGCCTTGGCGAAGCTTTTGGGCTACTGGCGCGAGAAATTGGCCGGCATGAAGCCTCTCGACATTCCGACCGACCGTCCACGCAAATCGTCGGGCGTCAGGCCGGAGAGATCGTGCCATTTCGTCGTCGGTGCCGCGCTCAGGGCCCGGATCGAACGCATCTGCCGCGCGGCCAACGCCACGCCGTTTATGTTTTTCGCGGCCGCCTACAAGACGCTTCTCCGGCGTCTGAGCAGCTCGGACGACATTCCGGTGCTGTTCAACGTCGCCAACCGCGAACGGCGCGAAACGCAAACGATGATTGGGCTTTTTACCAATCAGCTCGTCGTCCGAACCGATCTTTCCGGCGACCCCGCGTTCCGCGAACTGTTGGAACGGGTGCGGCAGACGACGCTCGACGCCCTGGCGCACCAGTCGCTGCCGTGCGAAATACTGATGCGCGATTTGCAACCGGGCCACGATCTGATTGCATTTCCCGGCATCAGCGCCGCGATGAACTATCATCAGCGGGCCGCCGACATGCCGCACCGGCGCGACGGCGGGTTGGAGTTCGAATATCGGAAAACCGACGTCCCGCCGACGGCCACGCGATACGATTTCTGGCTGACGATGCTCGAATCGGAGCGGGAAATCGAAGGCGATCTGGTCTACGACAGCGATCTATTTGAAGCGTCGACCGTCAAGCGATTTGCCGGGATGTTGCAGGCGTTGCTGTGGGCGATCGTCGACGACCCCGACCAGCGTCTCTCTCAGTTGACCGATCGGATGGAGACGCCGCCGAGCGAATCCCGAAGCGGTCCATCACTTGATGAAGAGAGCCCGCCGCCCGTTGCGCCCGACGAGTTCCCCCTGGTTGACGAGCTGGCCGCGTCGCTTTTGGCCCCATCGATGGTCAGTGCGAAATCGCTCGCCCCATTGCGGGCCGAAGGTAGCAAAACGCCGTTGTTCTGCATCCACGGCCTGGGCGGACACGTTGCGGCCTTCATGCCCTTGGCCCGAAAGCTGGCCGGCGACCGGCCGGTGTACGGACTGCAAGGCCTCGGACTGGAGGCGGGCCAGCAGCCGCATGATACGATCGAGGCAATGGCCGCGGCGTATCTCAACGAGATACGCGCGGTCTGCCCGCGCGGCCCGTATCTTTTGGCCGGCTGGTCGCTGGGCGGATTGATCGCCGTCGAGGCCGCGCAGCAATTGGCCGACGCCGGCGAGCAGACGTCGCTGGTGGCGCTGTTGGACACGCAGCTTTCCGCGGCCGATTTCGAGAAGCTTGACCTCAGCGAGGAGTCGGTCGTTCGTTGGATAGCGCCGTATCTGAACATTCCGGTGAAGGAACTGAAGAGCCTGCCGTTGGACAAACAATGGGAGCGAATCGCCGAGTTGGCCGAGTTGTCCGACGGCATCGGGGTGGCCGAAATCCGCCGCTTGGCGAACGTGTGTAGGGCGCATCTGGCCGCCGCCGCGCGATACAAACCCCGCTCTTATACGGGTCGGGCGGTGCTCTTCCAAGCCGGCGACGGGCGCGGTAGGCTGGATGAACGCTGGAAATCGTTCTGCCCGCATCTCTGCGCCGAGGGCGTGCCCGGCAACCACTACAGCATGTTGCGAAAACCGCACGTAACCGTGTTGGCCGAACGTCTCGACCACCACCTTCGAGAAAAAACCAAGACGGGCCGACTAGCGAGGAACCGATGCGACTGATCCTGTTCCTATTGCGGGCGTCCTGGCCCGTCGTGCTGTTGGCCGCCGCCGTCGGTGCGATTAGCGGCATCGCCAGCGTCGGGCTCGTCGTGATGATTTTGAACACCATGCGCGACCCGCTTTCGTCGACGTTGACGACCGTGGGGCTGTTCGCCGCGCTGTGTTTGGTGGTTTTGGCGACCCAGATTATTTCTCACGTACTTCTTTCGCGGCTTACCCAAAACACCATTTCGAAGATGCGAGTCGGCCTGTGCGAGAAAATTCTCCATTCGCCCCTGAAACACCTCGAAGAAGTCGGATCGCAGCGGTTGCTGAATGTTCTGACCGGCGACGTGGGCCTGGTTTCGCAAGCCATGAATGGCGTTCCGGTGCTGGGTGTTAATCTGGTGATTTTGCTTTGCGGCTCGATCTATCTCGGCGCGCTGTCGCCAAGCCTGTTGGCCGGCGCGCTGGTTTTCGGCGCTTTGGGGGTGGCCAGCTATTGGTTTTCCTCGCGGCGCGCTCATAAATACGTCAAACGCTCGCGCGAAGCGCAAGACGTGCTGTTCGGCTACATCCGCGGACTGATCGACGGCGTCAAAGAGCTGAAGATGCACAGCGACCGCCGCCGCGTGTTCGTCGATCAGGTTTTGGAATCGGAGGACGTTCTGAAAGACAGCAAGGTGATCGGCGACTGTCTTCACGACGCGGCGATTAGCTGGGGCCGGCTCACGTTTTTCATCGCCATCGGCCTGCTGTTGTTCCTCTGGCCGAAAATCGCCAATGTGCCGAACATCAAGGAAACCTTCATCGGCTACGCCTTCACGATCTTCTACCTGATGTCGCCGTTGGAGCAGATCATCGGCTGGCTTCCGTTTTTGGCCTGGGCGTCGAACTCGGTGTCGCAGATCGATCGGCTGGGCCTGGCGCTCGACCAGAAAGAGCAAGAGAGCAAGGTCATCGCTCCGGTGGACCGCTGGGAGCGGATCGAGCTTTGCGGCGTCACGCACACCTATCATCGCGAGGGCCAGCCCGACGGCTTTGTGCTGGGGCCGATCGACATTGCGATCCGTTCCGGCGAAATTATGTTCATCATCGGCGGCAACGGCAGCGGAAAAACTACGCTCGGCAAGCTGATTACCGGGCTGTATCTGCCCGAGGACGGCGAGCTAATGCTCGACGGGCGGCCGATCACCGCCGAGAATCGCGAAAGCTACCGCCAATTGTTCGCCGTCGTGTTCGACGACGCGGTGGTGTTCGAGAATCTTTGGGGGCTCGACTCGGCCGATCTGGACCGGCGGGCGGGCGATCTGCTGCGAGAACTCGAGCTGGAAGGCGTCGTCTCGGTTTCCGGCGGCAAGTTTTCCACCGTCAAACTGTCGCGCGGCCAGCGCAAGCGCCTCGCGCTGCTGACCGCCTATCTCGAAGACCGGCCAATCTACGTCTTCGACGAATGGGCGGCCGATCAGGATCCCGTTTTCCGAAAAGTTTTTTATCTGCGACTCTTGCCCGACCTGAAACGCCGCGGCAAAACCGTCGTAGCCATCACGCACGACGATCGTTATTTCTCCGCGGCCGATCGCATCGTCAAGCTGGAAGAGGGGAAGGTCGTCGACGCCTTCCGCCATGAATTGCCGTTGGAGGCAGAACTGGAGCGAACGTGAACGAATCAAGAAAACTACAGATCGACTCGCCCGCCGGATCGCGCGTGCGCAATCGTCCGGCAGTCGGCGTTCCCGCTGAGCGGCGGTCGTTTTCGATCACAAACCTTGGCGCCGAGGCGATCGACGCGCTGCGCCGCGACCGTCGAAAACGAATCGCCCTTGCGGCGGCCGCCGTCATTCTGGTCGGCGCGGTCGCGTGTTCTTTCTTCGGCGCGGGCGAAAGCCCGAAGTTTCGCACCCTCGCGGTCATGCAGGGCGATTTGACCATCGGTCCGTCGGCCACCGGCATGATCGAGCCGGTCGAAACCGTCGACGTCGGCGCGCAGATCGTCGGGCGGATTGTCAGCTTCGGTCCCGATCCGAACACCGGCAAGAGCGTCGACTTTTGTTCTCGGGTCAAAAAGGGCCAGTTGCTGGCCAATCTCGACGACGGCCCCACGAAGGCCGAAGAGGACAAGGCGCTGGCCAACCTGAAAGTGGCCGAGGCCGAGTTGGCCCGCTGCGTTGCCCGCGAGAAACAGGCCCAGCGCGACTTCCAACGCGCCGAAGAGCTTCGCGACATCGAGGCCGAAGCCGACTATGAAAACACTCTCGCGCAGCGCGACATCTCCAAGGCCGACGCCAACATGGCCCGGGCGAAGGTCGAACAGGCGAAAATCGCGCTCGAGCAGGCCGGGATTAATCGCGATTACACAAAAATTCTTTCTCCGGTCGACGGCGTGGTCATTCGCCGCTACGTGAACATCGGACAAACGGTGGTGGCGGGCCTGAGCGCCCCCAGCCTTTTTCTTTTGGCCAAGGACCTGAAACACGTTCGGCTTGTCGTCGCCGTCAACGAGGCCGACATCGGCGACATCAAGATCGGACAAAAAGTAACTTTCACGGTCGATGCCTTTCCCGATCGGGTTTTCTCCGGCGTTGTTTCGTTGGTTCGCTACGACGCCACGCAACAGCAGAACGTGGTGACCTATCCCGTTCAGGTCGACGTGGAAAACGCCGACGAGAGCCTGATGCCCTATATGACGCCGAAGCTGCAATTCGAGGTGGCCCATCGCGACAATGCCGTCTTGGTTCCGAACCAGGCCCTGCGTTGGCAACCCACGTGGGAGCAGGTCAGTCCGTCGGCCCGAAAGGACTTAACGCGCCCCACGGCTGCCGCGACCAACAGCGTCCAGAGCGGCGACGAGCAAACGGCTTCCGAGCCGACCGTCGATACGGGTTCGCCGACGGTCTGGGTTGTCGCCGAGGACGGGCTGGTGCGGCCTGTGCCGGTCGAGGCCGGGCTGAGCGACGGAATGGTTACCGAGATCGCCGGCAGCGCGATTCGGCCCGGCGAAGCCGTGGTCGCAGGAGTCGAACGCGAGGCCAAGGCCGACTTTGTCAGCGCGATCGTGTCAAAAGTGACGAAGGACAAGAAGTAGGTGAGAGGGGAGAGGGGAGAGAGAGCGTAGGGTGCGTGCTTGCACGCACCTGCCCGCGTACAAAGAACCGTCAAATTGTGTGCGAGCAAGCACGCACCCTACCCGTTGGTGAGAAATGCGGGCGGACCCTCTCTCAAAGAAAGAGAGGACAACGTGCGGAACTTCAGCGTTAACAGAGGCCGGCACTGATGGCGTCTTCACAGAGTACATACCGGCACCAAGGGCCAACTCGCCTCGGCGGCGCTGCACACGTCGAGACTGCGGAGTTTCAGAGTTCCTCCCCGGCGGCCGATCGCGCGGCCAAGGCGCTGATCGAGCTGCGCCAGATCGACAAAACCTACCATCTCGGCGACATCGATCTGCCGGTGCTAAAAAACATCTCGCTGCGCATCGATCGCGGCGAGTTCGTCGCACTGATGGGGGCCTCGGGCTCGGGGAAAACGACGCTCATGAATCTGCTCGGCTGCCTCGACCAGTCCACGTCCGGCTCGTACGAGTTCGATGGCGTCGAGGTTTCGGAGCTTTCGCCTTCGCAGCTTGCCCAGCTTCGAGGCAGCCGCCTCGGCTTCGTCTTTCAAAGCTTCAATCTACTGCCGCGGGCCAGCGCGCTAGACAACGTCCGGATGCCGGCGGCCTATTCGATCGAAAAAGTCTCGAATCTCCAAATCCTGGAACGCAGCCGGCAGTTGCTTGCGTTGGTGGGCCTCGAATCGCGCATGGATCACTCGCCCGCCAAGCTTTCCGGCGGCGAACAACAGCGCGTGGCGATAGCGCGCTCGCTTATCAACGCGCCCAAGATGCTTCTGGCGGACGAGCCGACCGGAAATCTCGATTCGCGCACCGGCAAAGAGATTTTGCAGATCTTTCGCCAACTGAACGTCGAGCAGGGTATTACTATTCTGCTGGTCACGCACGACGCCGACGTGGCCCGGCACGCCGATCGCGTCATTCGCATCGCCGACGGTCAGATTGTCGAAGATTCGCGCCCCCGGCGCGTCGACGCGCCGGCCGTCGAGCCTGAGGCGGAAGGCGGCGCCGAAATCGGCGAGCATCGCCCGCGAAACGGCATGCGCGTCGCCTGGGGTGCGACGCAAATCGCGCTGCAGGCCCTGCGTCGGAACGTCATGCGGACGGTGCTGACCATGTTGGGCGTGATTATCGGCGTGGCCGCCGTCATCGCCATGATGGAAATCAGCCAAGGCGCGTCGGTCGCCATCCAAACCACCGTGACCAATATGGGAGCGAATACGCTTTTGGTGACGCCCGGCGCCGTAAAGCACAGCGGCTCCGGTTTCGGCGAGCGGGCCGGCATCATCACGCCCGAGGACGCCGAAGCCATCGCCCGCGATTGTCCTTCGGTCGTTTGCGCCGCCCCGATCGTCAACGCTTGGGAACAGGTCGTCTACGGCAACCGCAGCACCTCGGAACGCATTTGTTTGACCGGCGGCACGCCCGATTTTCTGGTGGCCCGCAACTGGAGCGAGTTGGAGCTGGGCCGCGTTTTCACCGACCGCGAGGTCCAAAGCGGCAGCAAGGTTTGTTTGATCGGCAAGACCGTGGTGCGCGAGTTGTTCGGCGACGAGTATCCGATCGGCAAGGAGATTCGCGTCAAGAATGTTCCGTTCCAAGTGATCGGCGTGTTGAGCGAGAAGGGCGCGAACCTGCTCGGTGCCGACCAGGACAACATCGTTTTCGCGCCGTGGAAGACCATCAAGTATCGAATCAGCGGAGGCGGAGGCGGCATGGCGTCGGTGATCCAGCAGATCGACCAGCGGACGCCCGGCCTCTCGCTGGCCGCTCGGCTGCCTGGCGTGATGCGATCGACCCGCAGCGAGTCGGTCCAGCAGGTGATGGTCAAGGCGAAATCGCCCGAGGCGGTGGCCAAGGCGAGCGAGGAAATCACCGAATTGTTGCGTCAGCGGCATCGGCTCGAAGGCGACGAGTCCGACTTTCGCATTTACGACATGGCCGAAGTGTCGAACGCATTCAAGAAAACAATCCACATGCTTTCCGGTCTTGGAATGTCGATCGCCGCGGTTTCGCTGATCGTCGGCGGCGTGGGCATTATGAACATTATGCTCGTTTCGGTCACGGAGCGAACGCGCGAGATCGGTCTGCGCATGGCCGTCGGCGCCGACGCGAAGGACATTTTGCGACAGTTCCTGGTCGAGGCCGTGGTGCTTTGCCTGGTCGGCGGGTTCATCGGAATTCTCGCGGGCCGGGCCGGTTCGCTGTTCGCCGGGGCAATGATGGGATGGCCCACCTACGCCTCGCCCAGCGCCGCCGTGGTGGCCGTGGCCGTCTCGGTCACCGTGGGCATCACGTTCGGCTACTATCCGGCCTGGAAGGCCTCGCGACTGAATCCGATCGACGCCCTGCGCTACGAATGAGGGTTGATTGCGATGGCCCATTTCGCAATCCTTTGTCCAGAGAACGCCGGGCATGTTTTATCCGTCGGTCCGATCGGCTGCGAGTTGATTCGCCGCGGGCATCGCGCGACGCTGATCGCCCGCGACATGGCCGCCCCGTTGGCCAAGCAATTGGACCTGCCCCTGCATGTGTGGAACTGGGACGATGTGCCCGAACGCCCGTCGCGCGTGTTGTGGCCGCTTTTTTACGTTCTGGGCATGGGCTGGAAAATCGGCCTGCGCGATCGTTTTTGCCGCCGGGCCGAGGTCGTCCTCCGAAAATTGCCCGATGTTGTTCGCGAACTGGCCGTCGACGGCCTGGTCGTCGATCAGACCATGTCGGCGGCGGGTACGGCGGCCCAGAGGGCGGGCGTTCCGTTTGTGACCGTCTGCTCGGCCACGCCGTGGAACGAGGAACCCGACCTGCCGCCGCCATTTACGGACTGGCCCTACGACCCCGGACCGCGTGCCCGGCGGCGCAACCGGGCGGCCTACGCCGGCTGGCATTGGTTTATGCGCAAGGAACTGGCGACCGTCAACCGCTATCGGAAGGCGTGGGGGTTTCCGCCTCTGGCCGAGATCGACGCCATGTACTCGCCATTGGCGCAAATATCGCAAGGGTGCGCCGAGTACGATTTTCCGCGGCATGCTGCGCCGCCGCATTTTCACTATGTCGGCTCGTTGGCCGCCAATCGCCGCGTCCAATCCGACGCGCCGTTCCCCTGGGATCGGCTCAACGACAAACCGCTGATTTTCGCCTCGTTGGGCAGCGATCCGCATCCCGGCGATTTGCCCGTGTTGCGCAACATTCTGGCGGCCTGTGCTCCGTTGGACGTGCAAGTGGCTCTGGCGCTCGGCCGGTGGCAGGAAAAACAGAAATCGGTGCGCGACAAATTGGGCGCGATTCCCGAAAACGCGATCGTGGTCGATTTCGCGCCGCAGTTGGCGCTGCTCGATAAAGCCGCTTTGCTCATTACCCACGCCGGAATCAACACGGTGCTCGAGGCCCTTTGCCGCGGCGTGCCGATGGTGGCCGTTCCGCGCAACGTGGACCAGCCGGGCACGGCCGCTCGGATTGTGTACTCGGGCGTCGGGCTGATGGCGCCGCCCGGCTGCCGCACGGCCGAACATCTGCGCGGTTTGATCTGCCGCGTATTGACCGAAGACAATTTTCGCCGCCGCGCCCAAGTATTGCAGCAATCGCTGTCGGCGGCGGGCGGGGCCGCCCGCGCGGCCGAAATCGCCGAACAGGCGATTCTCAGCCGTTGCCCGGTGTTGCGTCCTTGAATCGACTGCTAGGATATACCGCATGGCGCATTTTGCGATTTTGAGCCCGCCCGAGGCGGGACACGTTTATCCGCTAGGGGCGATCGGCTTGGAGTTGATCCGGCGCGGACACCGCGTGACGGTCATCGCCCGGCCCAAGGCCGCGCCCATCCTCGAAGAGCTGAATCTGCCTTTGCACACGATCGAGCCCGAGGGCATCCCCTTTCCTTCCAGTCCGTGGCTGTGGACGGCGTTCAGCTTATTCAAGTCGGGCTGGCTGGTTGGTTTCCGCAACTCGTTCGCCTGGGCCGCCGAGGCCCAGCTTCGCCTGCTGCCCGACATTTTCAAAACCCTGGGCGTCGAGGGCGTGATTTCGGATCAGATATTTCCCGCTTGCGGCACGGCCGCCGAGCGCGTCGGGCTGCCGTTCGTCACCGTTTGCACGGCCCCGCCTTGGAACGTCGACGTCGCGCTGCCGCCGGCGTTTACCTCGTGGAACTACGCCGAAGGCCGCCGCGCCGAGCTGCGCAACCGCATGGGCTACGCCGTCTGGCGATGGTTCATGCAGCCGGCGCTTCGCGTCGTGAATCGCTATCGCCGCCGATGGAATATGCGGCGATTCCGACGGATCGACGACTGTTTTTCGCCGCTGGCCCAGATTTCGCAGTTGTTCGCCGAGATGGATTTTCCGCGATCGGCGGCCCCCGCGTGCTTCCACTACGTCGGCTCGCTGGCGGCCGACCGGCCCTACGACGCCGCGGGCTTCCCCTGGGATCGGCTCGACGGCCGGCCGTTGATCTACGCCTCGCTCGGCACAATTGCCGACCCGATGAACCGGCCGGTCTATCCGCGCATCGCCGCCGCGTGCGCCGGGCTCGACGCCCAACTGGTCTTGGCCCTCGGCAAATGGAACGACGAGACCGCCGGCCGCGAGCACTCGCACGCCCTGATCGGCGATCCGATTGTGGCCGATTATGCGCCGCAGTTGGCGCTGTTGGATCGCGCGGCCGTGCTGATTACGCACGCCGGACTGAACACAACCCTCGAAGCCGTCAGCCGCGCCGTTCCGATGGTCGCTTTGGCCCGATCGGCCGATCAGCCGGGCAACGCCTCGCGCATAGAATACTCCGGCGCCGGGCTCCGCGCCTCGTTCCATC
Source organism: uncultured Planctomycetaceae bacterium (assembly GCA_964392255.1). Classification (GTDB taxonomy): domain Bacteria; phylum Planctomycetota; class Planctomycetia; order Pirellulales; family Thermoguttaceae; genus CAYMQL01. The sequence continues at coordinate 9,923 of CAYMQL010000018.1, forward strand.
GCGGCACGGCCGCCGAACTGCGCGAAATCGTGCGACGGGTGCTGACCGACGAGCGATTCCGACGCCGGGCCCAAGAGCTTCAGAAAGCCATGCGCGCCGCCGGCGGCGCGCGGTGCGCCGCCGAAATCGCCGAACAGGCCCTCACCACCGGCCGGCCCGTGCTGCGCAAGCCGTAAAGTTGCGTTCCGGATGAAATTGACTGCTCTAGCCAAACCTGTTCGATGCGCATCAAGCATGCGTACGAGGTCTCGCCGCTTCAAAGAGTCTTGTACGGTTGTCCGCTTGGCGGATTCCACAGCAGGGCGTACAATAAGGGGGAAAGCAGATCGACCGTCGCTTAGCGAAAGGTGCGAATTATGGCAACCGTGACTCTCGATGACGCAAAAGCCCATCTCCCGGAAATCATTTTGGGCCTGAATCCCGGTGAGCAAGTGGTCATCGTCAAGAATGGCGAGCCGATGGCTATGTTGACCCGAAGCCGTCCGAAGCAATGGCCCTGTGCCGCCGGGAGCGCGAAAGACACCCGGCATTGGATGGCTGCCGACTTTGACGCACCACTCGAAGATTTTCGGGAGTATTCGGAATAATGAATCTGCTGCTCGACACCCACGCAATGCTATGGTTCTTTTGGGATGATTCCCAGTTGAGCCTTCAGGCACGAGCGCTGATCGAAGATAGCGCTAATCGAAAGTTGATCAGCATGGGAAGCTGTTGGGAAATATCCATCAAGGTTGGGCTTGGAAAACTGGACCTCGGCGAGTCGAGCCGTTCGTTTTTGCCTCGCGAGATCGCGTGCAACAATTTTGAGCTGCTGCCCATCAGCCTCGATCATGCTACTATGGTGGAAGAACTGGCTGCCCATCACCGAGACCCGTTCGACCGTCTGCTGGTCGCTCAGGCGATGGTCGAAGGGCTGTCGTTGGTCAGTGCCGATGACATCTTTGACCAATACGGCGTTTCTCGATTGTGGTAGACGAGAGCAACGCACTCCTCGGAGGGCAAATGGGGAATAATAGGCAGCCAGGGTTTGCGATGCGATCCACCCCCGGCTATTCGCTTTGCGCCGCAGCGGAATCATTCTATTTGTGGACCTTCTCTTTTTGACGCGATGCGTCGTTGTCTTCCCTGCCGGCCTGCGAAATGTTAAGCGGTTTTAGCCCGAGTTTCCATGCCGGCGAATCGGGTTTGTATTGCAGATCGAGATGGTCGAGGTCGACGAACATGGGATCGCCGACCGCCGTGTCGCCGACCACGCCGGAGATCGTGCCGATGCGATCGTATTTTCGTTCCTTCATGACTACTCCGTCGATTCGGCCTTCGCCGCTGTAGAACAGGTTTTTCGACCATGTTGCAACGCAATTGACCCCGTCGATCGTGATCTTTCCCGCAGCATAAACCACGTTGCCTTGCATTGCGTAGTCGATAGACCGCGGAAAGGCGATTTTAACTTCGCCGCGATTGATGAAAACATTGTTGCGGATCGTGTTCTTTTGGGCGATGTGTCCCTTTGCAGCCGTGACCACGTCGACCGAGATATTCTCTTCGATAACGCAATTCTCCGATCGCTCGTCGATGTAGTAGGCCGACGCGCCGAAGCGGCCGGTGTCTTTGACGTCGCGGACGACGTTGTTGCGGATGGTGATTCCATTGCCCATCACATAGATTCCGCCGCCGTCGTGCAGCTCTTTCATGCACCGTCCGATCAGATTGTTGTTGATTGTAAGATCGTCGCCGTGTCCGACGATGCCGGTATAGGTCGTATCGTGAACTTCGTTGTGCGAGGCGCAGGAGTCGTTGCCGCGCAGGTAAACGCCGACCCCGGCGGGAAACATCAAGCCCACGTCGTGAACGCAATTGTTGTACACGGCGTTTTCCACGCCGTCGACATAAATGCCGCCTGCGCCGCAGTTCGAGACGGCGCAGTTTTCGACGCGAATGCGGTCGCGTCCGCCGCGAGTCTTCCTGCAAGTCTTTATGGCGTGGCCCGCGACATTGGAAATATGCAGGCCGGAGAGCACGATGTTATCCGCCTTGACGGCCTGCACGGCGCCGTCGAGACCGTTTGCCGCGAACCCGCTCGTTGACATCCGAGTGGTCGCCACGGTCAGGTCAAGGTTCCGGATGACGATGTTTTTGGCGTCCTCGATATGGAGGATCGACCGCTGCGTCGGCGCGAACGCCTTGACGCTTGCCATATCTTCGTTCGGGAGCGGCCAGTAAACGATTCGCCTCGCCGTACGGTCGAAATACCATTGGCCCGGCCGGGTCATGCCTTCCTGCACGTTCCAAATGCAGTATTCCTGAACGCCGAACGCGCCTGGCGGAAAACCAGGCTTGGGACTCAATCGAAACGCAGCATTCTTGCGGTCGTGCTCAATCACCTTTGCCGTCGATTCGTCCCAAACGTGAAACACCGTTATCTCGGCGTTGTTCAGGTCGAGGTCGTCCGGAATATCTTCGCGCTTGTATTTAAGCGTAATCTCTTCGTCGGGCGACGGCCAACGGCTCCACTTGCCGTAGTAAGTGCCAAGCCAATTGGAATCGAAGACCGTTCGATGTTCCAACACGCCGACTTCAGGAATGCGCGCCCGCGGGCAAAACCGGCCATTGACGGAAAGCATGCGCACGTCCAAATCTCGCCCGGCCGGCAGGCTTGCCGACCAGAACCGTTCGTCGATTCTTTTCCAGCCCGCAAGCGGCACGCCGCCGACTAACGTAGCCTTGTCGTCGCCGGCCGATTCGATCGTAAGATTCGAATCGTCGGCCGTGAGGATTATGCCCGTGTCGAAATACATGCCCGACATCAGAACAATTCGCTTTGCCTTGTCGGCCGGCAGCTTTCGTGAGAGTTCCAGGGCTTTCTGCAAGCAGGCGACCGGCTCTTGGGGCGTGCCGAGGTTGACGTCGTCGCCTGTTGGCGAGACATAAATCTCGTCGGCCAAGACGGAACCAGCCCAAAAAAGAACCGGAAACAGAATCACAGATAATTTCAATTGTGTTTTCATGGCTAAAAGAAGGGGGGGCGGGTGTCATTTTATGTTGCACGGTTCGCTCGTCCGGCAGTGCTCATTTTCTCTCAGAAAGCCCAAAAAAGGTAGAGGGAGCGAATGATTCCCCGCACAGGCTGCAATCAACCGACTCGCCGCCGAGCCGACCGGCGGGGGACTCTTCCAATTTTCGTGTCAGCAAAAATGAGGTTCATCCGACTAAAGCGTACCTGGATTCATGGAGCGCGTAGAGTTTG
>CAYMQL010000019.1:0-2799 GCA_964392255.1 uncultured Planctomycetaceae bacterium
GTCGGCCCAACGGGCCAATCGTTCTTCCGGGCGAACCTTTGGCCCGTTGGGCCGACGCACTTTCGGATTCGTTCCGATTCCCCAGGGCGTTGCCCTGGGCTGGGCGAACGGCCGGGCCTTCGGCCCGCCGAGCACCATGTTCGCGGAACAAAAAATACCTGTAAAACGAATCGCATAATCGCGGAAAATCACACGGTTTTTTAGCAGTCCAGCCGGGAGCTAACAGCTCCCGGAGTGTGGCGGCCAATCCATGCATATTCCGGGGGCTGTTAGCCCCCGGCTATCTTGACGCGACCTTACTTTGCAGAGACGTAATTGACGGCGGTGCAAAATGCGGATGCCAGGCCTTCGCCGATGAACAATTATCAGTACTGCGCCGAGTGGATCGAAAGAAACCGCCTCGGAAACGACGTCCGCGTTCTGGACTATGGATGCGGGGCCGGCGCGATCGTCGCCGAACTCGTGCGACGGCGGATCGACGCCTTCGGTTGCGACGTTTTTTACGAAGGCGGCGACAGCTCTGCGAAGATTCCCGCAGAAATCGCAGACAGAATTCGCCGGATGGAAGGCGATGCGATTCCCTTCGACGACGAAGCATTCGACTTCGTCGTCAGCAATCAGGTGATGGAACACGTCGAGGATTTGGACGGCGCGCTGGCCGAGATTTGCCGCGTGCTGAAGCCCGGCGGCCTGGCGCTGAGCCTGTTTCCCGACCGAAGCGTTTGGCGCGAAGGCCACTGCGGCGTTCCGCTGCTGCATCGGTTTCCCAAGGGCAGCCGGTTTCGCGTTTATTACGCGGCGTTTTTCAGGGCGTTAGGCTTTGGACGCCACAAGGGAACCAAAGGCGTAATGCAATGGAGCGAAGACTTCTGCCGATGGCTGGACCGATGGACCTGGTATCGGGACCGCCGCGAAATCGACGCCGCATACGCCCGATATTTCGATCAAACCCGCTCGATTGAAGACGACTGGCTTTACCGGCGGCTCGGGGCATGGCGGGCGCTGGTCCGTTGCTCGCCGGTCGCCGTTCAGCAATTTGTTGTGCGAAAATTCTCCGGGATGGTCCTCGTTTCCCGCAAGCCGTTGGAACATCAATAAGCAGTTCTGAAAAATAGCGCCCGGCCTGGAACGGATCGGCCATTGACCCGTCGCCGCGGTTGGGCGTATGATCCCGGCGGGCCAAAGGGAGTTCCGCCTGCGCATGGATGCCTCTTTGCTGATTGGACGCGAAACGCTCGGCGTCGGGACATGGGTTGTTTCCGATCGGACCCGCTTGCGGTGCGTTCACTTGGTCGGCATTGCCGGCAGCGGGATGCGGGCGCTGGCCGACGTGCTGGCTCAATGGGGATGGCGCGTCAGCGGATCGGACTGTTCCGTCGACGGCGCGCGGGCGTTGGCTTCCGCCGGAGTGCAGTTGTTCGCAGGCCACGCCGTCGAACAAATTCCGCCCGAAACCGATCTGGTCGTCTATAGCGACGCCGTGCCGGCGGAAAATCCGGAGCTGCGCCGCGCGGCGGCATGGGGCATCCCGACGATCAGCTATTTCGACGTGCTCGGCCGGCTCAGCGCAGCACATCGCACGTCGGCCGTTGCCGGTACGCACGGAAAATCGACCACCACGGCGATGGCGGCCCATATTCTTGTCGAGGCGGGCCGCGATCCAACCGTGTTTTGCGGAGCGGCGCCGATCGGAAAAGTCTCCGGCGGAAGGGCCGGCGGCAGTAGACCGGCAAAGACGCCCGAGTTGCAGACGCAACCGACCCTCGCCCTCTCGCAAATCGAGAAAGGGCTGATGCTCGTCGAGGCGTGCGAGTATCGGGCCAACTTCCTGAAGCTTCGGCCGCAACATGCCGCGGTGTTGAACATCGAGCCCGACCACTTCGATTGCTACGAATCGCTCGATCAGATTGAAGAGGCGTTCGGGCGATTTGTCGCTTTGCTGCCGCCCGACGGCCGGCTGCTGGTGCGGCACGATTGCCAGTCTGCCCGCCGCGCTGCCGTCAAGGCGGCGTGCCGGGTCGAAACGTTTGGTTTTTGTCCCGAGGCCGATTGGTCGGCCGTTCTGCTGGGCCATGAGCGGGGACGGGTTCAGCTTGAGATTCGACATTTGGGCCGGGCGTTGTGCGCGGCAAGGCTGCAAATGCCCGGCCTGCATAACGCGTTCAACGCGCTGGCGGCGGCGGCTTTGGCCTGGGCCGAAGGGGCTGCGGCCGAACAAATCGGGGCGGGGTTGGCGAGTTTCGCCGGTCTGCACCGACGGCTGGAATTTCTGGGGACGCATCATGGCGTCGATTATGTCGACGACTACGCCCATCATCCGACGGAAGCGGCGGCCGCGCTGAAGACGGTGCGGAGCATGTTCCCCCACCGACGGGTATGGTGCATTTTTCAGCCGCATCAGGCCTCGCGCACGGCCCGACTGCTGGACGAATTGGCGGCCAGCCTGCAAAATGCCGACAGGTTAATAGTGGCGGAGATATATCGGGCGCGCGAGGGCGAACCCCGCCCCGGAGAGGTCGCAGCAGCCGATCTTGCTAGGGCGGCCGCGGTCTTGGGCGTCGAAACGCTGCCCGTTCATGCCGCCGACGAAATCGTCCAAACACTAAAGACCCATCTTGTTCCCGGCGACGTAGTGGTTACGCTAGGGGCGGGCGACGTGAGGCCGCTGAGGCCGGCTATGGAGACGAACGCAAAAACATGAATCGCGCCGCACGGCATGGCGACGCATTCTACCTAGGAACTTTCCGACATGAGTTTTTTAAGCGGTTTTGAGAACATTGTGCGGCGCGACGAGCCGCT
>CAYMQL010000019.1:2809-13152 GCA_964392255.1 uncultured Planctomycetaceae bacterium
TGGTTCCAGTTGGGCGGTCCGGCCGAGTATTTCGCCGAGCCGGAGACCCAGCAGCAGTTGATCGCCCTGGTCCAGCGCTGCCACGCCGAAGGAATCGCAATGCGGCTGTTGGGCCAGGGGTCGAACCTTCTGGTTCGCGACGAGGGCGTGCCCGGCATGGTGATTCGCCTTTCCGCCCCGGCGTTTTGCGAAATCCGCATCGAGGGACGGTCGCTGACGGCCGGCGGCGGCGCCCTGTTGGGCCGCGCCGTCACCACGGCCGTGCATCGGGGATTGGCCGGCTTGGAAAATCTGATCGGCATTCCCGGCACCGTTGGCGGCGCGCTGCACGGCAACGCCGGCACGCACAGCGGCAACATCGGCCAGTGGACCATCGAGGCCACGGTGCTGGCGGCCAACGGCGAAATTTTCACGCGCAGCAGCGACGAGCTCAGCTTCGGCTATCGCCAGAGCAGCCTCGACGATCTGGCGATTCTCGAAGCCAGTTGCCAGTTGGAGGAAGACCATCCCCGCGAGCTGGCCCAGCGGATGCAGAAGCGGTGGATCGTCAAAAAGGCCTCGCAGCCGATGGGCCATCAGTCGGCCGGCTGCGTGTTTAAAAATCCCCGCGGCCAGAGCGCCGGCGAGCTGGTCGACCGCTGCGGCCTGAAGGGCACGCGCATCGGCGGCGCGGCGGTGAGCGACCGCCACGCGAATTTTATCGTCGTCGAGCCCGAATGCACGGCCCAGGACGTCATGCGGCTGATCGAGCTGATTCGCGGCCAGGTCCGCGACCGGATGGGGATCGAACTGGAATTGGAATTGGAGATATGGTAGGCAACGGATGAAGCCCGCTTCATCGTTCTTATTGACTCATGTGCGCGGCCAAGAAAAAGACCTCGTCGTCATCGTCCGCCGTATGGCTGGGAACGCCGCTGCTCTGGCTTTTCGGACGCGGCCGGCCGGTGCTTGTTGTGGGGCTGCTGGTCGGATTGTTTTGCGGCGGGGCTTATTGGGCGTGGCATAAGTTTAAGCCGCGCATCCTGGCCTCGCCGGAATTTCGCGTCGGCCCCGAGCAGGTCGAAATTGTGCCGCCGCCCGGCGATACCGGCTGGATTCATACCGACCTGCGGGCGCAGGTGTTCCGCGATCCGACGCTCGACGGCACGCTTTCACTGTTGGACGACGATCTGGTCGAACGGATTGCCCGAGCCTTCGCCTCGCATCCTTGGGTGGCCAAGGTGGTTGCGGTCCGCAAGCGGCATCCCAGCGAAGGCAACCCCGCGTCGGTCCAGGTGGAGCTTGCCTATCGCAAGCCGGCCTGCATGGTGGAGATATCGGGCATCCTGCTGGCGGTCGACGTCGAGGGCGTGCTTCTGCCGAGCAGCAACGAGGATTTTTCGACGCCCGAAGCGGCGCGCTATCCGTGTTTGCAGGGCGTTGATCGCGGGCCGACCGGCCCGGCCGGAAGCCGCTGGGCTGATCCGCGCGTGATCGGCGCGGCGCAAATCGCCGCGGCGTTGGAGCCGGCGTGGGAACGCATGCGGCTGTGGCGAATTGTGCCGCTGGACGCCGATCCGACCGCGAACGCCGCGGCAGTCAATTCCGGCGGCCGCGCGATCGAGCCTTTTTTCGTGCTGCGCACAAAAGCCGGCACGCAGATACTATGGGGTTACGCGCCGGACGCGAAAGTGCTGGGCGAGCTTCCCGTCGGCCGAAAAATCGGCCGCCTGGAACGCTATTGGAACCAGTACGACTCGCTCGACGGTCCGCAAGGCAAGCCGCAGCAGCTTGACGTTCGGCTTTTGCCCGACAAATGATCGAAGGTTTGGCAAGCGGTTGATTATTGCACGAGCGGCGTTGCGCAGGAGACCGGCCGCAATGCTCGTTTGTGGTGCATGTCGGGCGCATTAATTTCTAATGGCCAAGATGGGCAAAATCCGTAGGGTGCGTGCTTGCACGCACCATTGCAGGGCATTCTATCGCCAGGTACTACCCCGAGCTGATGGTGCGTGCAAGCACGCACCCTACGCTGTATTTTCGTCAAACCGCCAAAATCCGTTAACGTGCCCAGCACGTCGTCGCCTTGGCACGCCGCGGGCAATCTGCGATAATCGCCTCCGATGACGCATCCGAGCCGAGGAGAGCCGGTGTTGCCAGAATCGTCCGGCGCGAGTTCCGCATCGCGGCTGACGCCTGCTGAATTGGAGCGCGCGGTGCGGTCGGCCGATCCGGCGGCGTTGCTCATTTTGCCGCGCATTCTGCGCCGCGTCATCAAGCAGGACCGCGGACTCGCCGGATTCGGAATCAAAGTCCCGCATCGCAAAAGCTACGTGATCGGCCGCGAGGCGCTGCTGGAAATCGTCGATTGGGACGAATTGGGGCTTGCCGAAGAGTCGCCGCTTCCGGATCGGGTGGCGCTGCTCCCGCAGCCCGATTCCCAAGAACTCGCGGCCGCTCCGGCCGAAGACGTTTTGCTCGATTGCTGGCGGCTGCTGTTTCACGCGCGCGTCCACATGGCGCTCGACGAACAGTTTGCCGCCGGCCGGCTGTCTCCGGCCGTGTTGCGCGAGCGGATTCAGCAGTTGGGCACGGCCGAGTTCGAGGAGGTTCGCGCCGTACTCAGCCAGGAAGACATGCTGCTGCCCCCGCAGAGCGATGCGTCGATCTATGCCGAATTCGTCGCGGTGTATCTCGAGCTGCGCTGTTTCGCCGGCAGTCTTGTGCCGCACTATTTTCCGGGCATTGAAAACTTCGAGGCCGTCGACGCGCTGGTGCGGCGCGACGTCGAGGCCGATCGGTTGTTTTGGGCGACGCGGCCGCAAGGCGCGCCCTGCCCGCACGACTCCGGCCATCCGCTTACGACGACGGAGATGGTCGGGGCGCCGGAAGCGCCCGCGGTCGAGCCCGCGCCGCCGTCGTTTGCAATTTCTCGGCGAAAATACCGGTTGTCGATGCGTAAGGCGCAGCGGTCGGCGAAGTTGGGCAATGTGGTGCGCGCCGCGATCTGTCGGGCGAGGGCCGCGCGTTTTGCGCCGCCGGACCTGGCCGCCCGCGCCAGCGCCGCCCTTCGGATGGACGTATACCGTCTGATACGCCGGCTGCAAGCGGCCTTGGCAGTGCAGCAGACCGACTCGCAGACGTGGCGGGATTCGTTGTTCGCGCTGGTGAATCAGACGTCGCAAGGCTTTTGGACGGCCGAGGCTCGGTTGCTCTACGATTTGCAGAAGGCGTGCGTGGACCACGAGCGCGAAATCTATACCGTCGATCTGGTGGAGTGGTTTCTTTCGATGGGACGGCGGCCGATCAAGCGGCAACTGCCGAACCAGCGCGACGTGCTGATGCTGAAGCATCTGCGCAGCGCGGCGAAAAGGCTGGCGGTGGTGCGGCTTTCCGACGAGCATCGCCGCCAACTGGGACGGCTGATTCGCGACGCGGAAAGCCGCGTCGAATCGCATCTGCGCAAGCAGCTCCGCCCGCAAATCGCCGCCGTGTTGGAAAACGTCGGTCTGAAACCGCGAAATCTGCCGGAGCGCGTCGCTCGCAAAAAACTGATCGAAGAGCTGCTCGATCAGATCGCGGCGCACGGTTTTTTGACCATGGGCGATCTGCGCGACGCAATTTCGCGCAGCAATCTGAAGCTGCCCGATCTGTTGGAAGCGCGCGACTTGATGCGCGGCGATCAACTGTTGCGCGCAGATCGCGGGCTGTCGGTGGCGTTGGACGGCGTGTATCGGCGCGGGGAATTTTATCTGCGGTGGATGCAGCGGCTCAGCGCGCTGGCGTTTGGCACTCGTCCGGGGCGGCTCTTCACTCGATTGGGCGTGGCGCCGTTCGGCGGGGCGTACGTCGCGCTGGCCGGATTGCGCGAAGTCTGGGACATGATCGTCGGCGCCCATTCCACGGCCGCCGAAGGTTTTCACATCGCGCTGCCGCCGCTGGTGCTGATGCTGGGCTTGTTTCTATTGGGTGTAATCAATTCCGCGGAGTTTCGGCGCGTGGTCGGCGCGGTTTTCAAGCGTTCCTATCGCGCGGTCCGAACCGCCGTAGTCGAGCCGATCCGCTGGATCGCGCAGTCGCCCTGGTTGCAGCGGATTCTGCACAGCCGGATGTATGCCTTAACCATGCGGCTGCTGATCAAGCCGTTGTTCTGGACGTGCGTCGTCTGGTGGCTGCTGCCTCGCGAGGCGCGCGCTTGGCAAGGCTCGACCGGCACGGCCGTGCTGCTGTTTTTGGCGGTCAACGCGGTGTTGAACTCCCGCCTTGGACGCAACGCCGAAGAGGTGCTGATCGACAACCTGGTGCAGGGCTGGCATCGTTTCGGCTTGCGCGTCATTACCGGCCTCTTCTGGTTCGTTGTCGATGTGTTCAAGCGGATCGTGGAAACCGTCGAACGCATGATCTACAGCGTCGACGAGTGGCTCCGCTTTCGCAGCGGCGAAGGCCGAACGTCGCTTGTGGCGAAGGCAGGGTTGGGGTTCCTTTGGTTTTTCGTCAGCTACGTGTTGCGATTCGCCGTCAATGTGCTGATCGAGCCGCAGATCAACCCGATCAAACATTTTCCGGTCGTCACGGTCGCCCATAAACTTCTGCTGGGGTTCTACAAGCCATTTGCCGACCTGTTGGAGTTGAAACTCGGCTTGGACGCCTATCGCGCCTGGATCGTGGCCACGGGAACCATCTGGGGCATCCCCGGCATTTTCGGATTCCTTGTGTGGGAATTGACGTCGAACTGGCGGCTCTACGCGGCCAACCGGCGGAGTGAATTGGCGGCCGTGCCGATCGGTTCGCACGGTGAAACGATGGCGCGGCTGCTAAAGCCCGGGTTCCATTCCGGAACGCTGCCCAAGCGATTCGCCAAGCTTCGCCGCGCCGAGCGTCATGCCCGATCGGATCGCGGCTGGAGTTCGGTCCGCAAACACCTTTTGGCTGCCGAGGAGATCGAGGTGGCGCTTCGCCGCTACGTACACCGCGAATTTATGGAGCTGCTGGCGGAGAGCCCGATCTGGCGGGGCCCGGCCGTCGCGCTTCGGGAGGTGCGGCTTGGCACAAACGCGGTGCGTTTTTCTCTTGCGTGTCCCGGTTTGGGCGATGTTGATTTGCGCGTGGGTTTCGAGGTCGAGTCGGGTTGGCTGATGGCCGGAATCGTTCAGCCCGGCTGGATCGGCCAACTTTCGCCGGAACAGCGCGGCGTTTTGTCGACCGCCTTGATCGGGCTCTACAAGACGGCGGGGATCGAATTGGTGCGGCAGCAGATCGACGGCTTGTTCGGCCCGCCGGCACCGTGGTACGACGTCGCACCGGCGGGACTGATGCTCTGGCCCGAGCGAACGGCCGACGTCGAGGTGCTTTATGCACTGGACGGCAGCCCGTGGATCGCTCCGCAGGCGTCGCGCGGCCTGCCGCAGCGAACGTTGCCGACGGTCGAGCGAAAGCAGTTGGTTTTCAGCGAGGTTTCCGTCGCATGGAACGATTGGGTCGAGGCCTGGAATCAGGATGCGGCCGGCGATGTTTGCCCGCCCGGGCCGGTTGTGCCGACGCGCGTTTTGCCGTAACCGACTCAACCGCCGGCGGCCGCCCGCTCAACGTGTTGCTTTTATCGCGTTCTTTTCGTAGATTCAATTTCTATGTGCGGAATCGCCGGCGCGGTTTGGAACGATGCGGGAAAGGCCCTGGAGCGGGAAACGCTTCAGCGGATGATCGACGTGCTGCGCCACCGCGGGCCGGACGACGAAGGCAGCTACTTCGCCGATCTGAAAGTGCAATCCGGCGCCGCGTTGGGCCACCGGCGATTGTCGATCATCGACGTGGCCGGCGGCCGGCAGCCGCTTTCGAACGAAGACGGCTCGGTCTGGGTCGTCTTCAACGGCGAAATCTACAATTTTTCGGAATTGCGGCGGCGGCTCGAAGCGGCCGGGCAGCGCTTTCGTACGCACAGCGACGCGGAAACGCTTGTCCACCTCTATGAGGACGAAGGCGCGCCCTTCCTCACTCGCCTCAACGGCATGTTCGCCCTGGCCCTTTGGGACGCCAAGCGGCAGCAGTTGCTCTTGGCACGCGACCGGCTGGGAAAAAAACCGCTGGTCTATCGCGACGAACCGGGGCGGCTGCTGTTCGCCAGCGAGTTGAAAGCCCTTTTGGAAGCGCCGGGCGTCCCGCGCGAGGTCGATCCGCAGGCGCTCGATGAATATCTTATGTATCAGTATGTGCCGCATCCGCGAACGATCTTTCGCGGCATCAACAAGCTTCCGCCGGGCTGCTACGCGCTGTGGTGCAACGGCCGGCTGGCGGTGCGGCCCTATTGGAAGCCCGATTTCAACGTCGAGCAGGATCGGCCCGCGGCCGACTACGCCCGAGAGCTGCGCGAGCTGATGATCTCGGCGGTCAAAATGCGATTGCAGAGCGAGGTTCCATTGGGGGCGTTTTTGTCGGGCGGAATCGACTCGACGATCGTCGTCGGATTGATGTCGCAACTGGTTTCCGAGCCGGTTCGGACGTTTTCGATCGGCTTTCCCGTCAAGGAATTCGACGAAACGCGCTACGCGCGCGAGGCCGCCGAACGATTCGGCACGATTCACGAAGAATTTGAGGTTCAGCCCGACGCGATGGAGGTCCTGCCGCGGCTGGTCTGGCACTACGACGAGCCAATGGGCGACAGCTCGGCCGTGCCCACCTGGTACGTCTCGCAACTCACGCGGCAGCGCGTCACGGTGGCGCTGACCGGCGACGGCGGCGACGAGCTTTTTATGGGCTATCCGCGTTATCTGGCCGTGTGGCTGGCCGAGGGCTTCGATCGGCTGCCGTGGATTGTGCGGCGGATGTGTGCGGGCAAGTACTGGCAGCGGCTGCCGTCGGGCCAGCGACAAAAATCGCGGCTGCGACAATGGAAACGGTTCGTCGAAATGTTAAACCTGCCGCCGGCCGAACGCTATCTGGAGTGGATCGCGATTTTCGGCCAGGCCCGGCGTGCCGCGCTGTACAGCGATTCGTTTACGGCGGCGCTGCCCGAGTCGAGCCCGTTGGATTTTCTGACCGACGCCCTGAAACGCTGCGATCGGCGTGACGGCCTAACGGCTTTCAGCCTGGCCGACCTGACGACTTATCTGCCGTGCGACCTGATGACCAAGGTGGACATCGCGTCGATGGCCCACGGGCTGGAATGCCGGCAGCCTTTTCTCGACTATCGCGTGGTGGAGTTGGCCGCGCGGATGCCGCGCGTGCTGAAATTTCGGCTTGGACGGGGAAAACGGATTCTGCGCGAGGTTTTTGGCGATTTGCTGCCGGCGTCGATCCAGCGGCGGCCCAAAATGGGGTTCGGCGTGCCGTTGGACCACTGGTTTCGGAACGAGCTACGCGACTATGTCCGGGAGGTGCTCCTCGACAAAACGGCTCTCCAGAGGGGCTATTTTCGGCCGGAGGCGGTCGCGCAACTGCTCCAACAGCACCAACAGGGCCGCTTCAATCACGGCTATCGGCTCTGGTCGCTGCTGATTTTGGAGCTTTGGCATCGGCAATGGGCGGAAAAGTAGCCGACAATCCGGCTATTCCGTTCTTTTAACTTGTCGGAATCGGTAGAATTTTCCCATAATGATTGCCTCTGCCCGGAGGCGTGCTATAGTCGTAACAACGCCTACCATAAGGAATTAGCAATGAAAGACGTGTTGGCCGTCATCCTTGCTGGCGGAAAAGGGGCGCGGCTCGAGCCGCTTACGCGAGATCGAGCCAAACCGGCGGTTCCTTTCGGGGGGGCGTATCGGATCATCGACTTCACGCTGTCGAACTGTCTGAACAGCGGAGTGCGCAAAAATCTCGTCCTGACCCAATACAAGGCCATGAGCCTTGACCGCCACCTCAATCTGGGCTGGCAGTCGTATCTGTGCCGCGAGTTGGGCGAGTTCATCGACGTCGTGCCCCCGCAGCAACGCATCGACGAACACTGGTATCAGGGCACCGCCGATGCCGTCTACCAGAACATCTACACGATCGAGAAAGAGCGGCCGCGCTACGTGGTGATCCTGGCCGGCGACCACGTCTACAAAATGAACTACGCCGATCTGATCGATCGCCACAAAGAGGCCAACGCCGACGTGACGATCGCCACGTTGCGATATCCCGTCGAGCAAGCCGCCGGACAGTTCGGCGTGTTGGAAATCGATCAGGACTGCCGGGTCGTCGGTTTTGAAGAAAAGCCGCAGCAGCCGAAGCCCGTGCCCGGCGATCCCGGCTATGCCCTGGCCTCGATGGGCGTGTATGTCTTCACCGCACGGTTCCTGTTCGAACAGCTATGCCTCGACGCCACGCGGCACGGCAGCCAGCACGACTTCGGACACAACCTGATTCCTGCGGTGATCAACACACACCGCGTGTTCGCCTATCCGTTCATGGACGAAAATCGGAAGCAAGAGGCCTATTGGCGCGACGTAGGCACGCTCGACGCCTACTTTGAGGCCAATATGGACCTGATCTCCGTCGATCCGCAGTTGAACCTGTACGACTGCGATTGGCCCATCCGCACCTATCAGCCGAACCTGCCGCCGCCGAAATTCGTCTTTGCCGAACATGGCGACAGGGCGCGCCGCGGCCAAGCGCTCGACAGCATCGTCTGCCAGGGCTGCATCGTCTCGGGCGGCCAACTCGAGCGGTCGATCGTCGGGCCCGACTCGCGAATCAACAGCTACGCCCAGGTGGAAGACTCGATTCTTTTCGAGGGCGTCGACGTAGGACGCTATGCCAAAGTGCGCCGGGCCATCATCGACAAAGGCGTCCACATTCCCGCCGGCATCGAAATCGGCTACGACCACGATCTGGACCGCAGCCGCGGCTTCGTCGTCACCGAGCAGGGCGTCACCGTGATCGCCAAGACGCACGGCGTCGAACACTTCGCCGAGAAGACGAAGTAGCGGTTAGCGAGCAGTCGGCAGAATGCTGATCAATTATCCCTCGCATTTCTCACCAACTGGTAGGGTGCGTGCTTGCACGCACACAATTTGTCGGCAATCTGTACGCAGGCCCGTGCGTGCAAGCACGCACCCTACACGATGACCGCTGACTGCCGACCGCTCTTCGCGCAAAAAAAGGCCCCCGGAAAAGTTGTGTCCCAGGGGGGCAGAGGACACGACACCGTTCCGGGAGCGATTGGACGTTCCCCGACCGCGGACGACACGTTCACCATCGTCGTCTGATCGGGCGCTTGTCAACAGGATTCGAAGCGAGCCGCTTGCATCCGTGCCAGCGGCCGACCGCTTCGTGGTCCGCAGAATCGCCGCGCCAGCGGCAATCCCCGATGCAGACCCATCCACGTGGATCAATCCTTGAGGCGGCGAGAATAGGGCATTTGGATTTTTGCGTCAAGGTCGATTTTCGCGGCGGCAATCGTAAATTTCGGCGCGATGCTAGCATCGCAAGAGAAGAAAGCCGGAAGAGTCGTTGATTGAGCGTCGGAAAGTTTAGCGGCCGACGGCACGTCGGCCAAAAACGGCCAATAATCGCTGCTCTCGCCGACGTTCCGTCGGCGGCTAAACAAAACATGGATATCCTCAGATTCAAGAGCTCTTCGTTTTTACGCGATTTCGTGCTACAACAAGCGTGTGGACGACGCGACTTCCCCTAATCCGCCGAAACGCATCGCCGAACTGATCCAAAAGATCAGGGAATTGGCCGACAAGCTGGCCGGCGACAAAACCAGCCGCGGCGATCTGAAAATTCTGAACCGCGCCCTGTTGGAGCTGCGCTACGCCTTCAAGGTGTTTTCTCCGTACCGCCGCAGACGCAAAGTGACGGTGTTCGGCTCGGCGCGCACGCAGCCCGACCAGCCCGCCTACCGGCAGGCGCTGGCTTTCGGCCGAGCGATGGCCGAGCACGATTGGCTGGTCATTACCGGCGCAGCCAGCGGCATCATGGAGGCCGGCCACGCCGGCGCAGGCCGCGGTCATTCGATGGGCCTGAATATCTTGCTGCCCTTCGAGCAGCAGCCCAACCCCGTGATCGCCGGCGATCCGAAGCTGGTGTATATGAAGTATTTCTTCACCCGCAAACTGATGTTCGTCAAAGAGAGCGACGCCTTCTGCCTGATGCCCGGCGGGTTCGGAACGCTCGACGAAGGGCTGGAAGTCATGACGCTGCTGCAAACCGGCAAACACGACATGATGCCGGTGGTGCTTCTCGATGAGCCCGGCGGCGACTATTGGGGCGAGTTCGATCGATTCATCCGCCGCCAATTGCTCGATCGCGGCATGATTAGCGAAGAAGACCTCTCGCTCTATCGGCTTACGGACCGCGTCGAGGACGCGATAGAGGAGATTTTGGGGTTCTATCGCGTCTATCACAGCATGCGCTACGTTGGCAGCGACCTGGTGCTCCGCTTG
>CAYMQL010000020.1:0-13080 GCA_964392255.1 uncultured Planctomycetaceae bacterium
CCGCCCCAGGGAATCTTCAGATCGAGGGGGTAAGTAATGTCACAATAGCCGGGGGCTAACAGCCCCCGGAATATGCATGGATTGGAGGCCATGCTCCGGGAGCCGTTAGCTCCCGGCTATCTCGATACGACGCATTACTTACCTGATACGTGCTAAACAATTCGTGGGCCGTGCCGCAAATCTCTAATCCCTAGCCCCTAACCCCTGGTGCCCAGCCCCCAATCTTCGGCCTCATGTCCCTCGCGATAGTCGCAATCCATGCCGAGCCGGGTTCGCAGTTCGTCGAACTGCCGGGCGTAGACGTCGCTCGACGAATGGACGTGTTCGGCCTCGGTGATGAAGCGAATCTGTTCGTTGCAGCCGATCGAACGCTCGCGGAACACGGTTTCGTATTCCTGCAACCGCTCGCCGTAGACGATCAGCAGCTTATGCTCGTCGAACTGGATTTCCTGCGGAATATCGGGGTTCAAGACGGCGATGCCCGTGCAGCCGTCGTTCAGCAGCATGTCCTCGTACTCCAACAGCACGCTTTTCAGGACGGGCAGGTCGATATGCTCGCGATACAGATCGGTATGGCCCTGGTTGTGGCGGCTGTGGCTGGTTTCCAACACCACGTCGACCGTGAACCCCAAGGGGTCGAGCAGATCGAGGAACGTCTCGAACACCCGCTCGCGCGAAACCGACGCCATCAGGACCGGCACGTTGGTGTGGGCCTGCTCGTCGCGATAGTGGTCGTGCCGATAGCCCTGGCCCGGCACGACCTGAAGATCGTACGACGGGCGGATGGCCTCGGTCAGGGTGAAATCGCCGTAGCGCGATACGCCAAGGTGCGACTCCAGCTCTTCTTCGCTCAACTGTTCGAAGCTGCTGGCGCCGGCCGGCATTGCCCCTTCGCGAAACACGTTGCGGAAAAATCGTTTCAGAAAACCCATCGATGCTCTCGGTCTACAGTGGCAAACAACAGGGAGGGACTCATCTCCGATGATCCGAAGCTGGGAACGCTCTATTCAACCGTAGGTCATGCTTGGCGGTTCGTTTGCCGTCGGGCCTTGGGCATGTGGTTTGGTCGCCCTTCGGCACGCGGCAAAGCCGGAACAACCGGCACGCCCGTCTTATCCGTTGCATTGGCTCTTTCAAGACGGACCGTCGGGCCTCTTCCACAGGTTTTTACGGGTCGGAGACTGCGTCAATTACGCTACTCTAGCACCGGAAATCGCCGGGGGCGGCCGCGGCCCGCAATTCCTCGCGCAATCGGCCGCCGCCGCCGCGCGGCACGTCGGTTGGCGAAGAGTTTGCCGGGGGTTTCGTGCCGTCGTGCGGCGATGTGGAACGCAGTTTTGTTTTCTGCTAAACTGGCGGGCCGTTGCAGCCGGAATTATCGGTTGTTTGCGAATGGGGCAGACCCGGCGTTTGTGCTATGCTGCGGCGGGCTTGTACGGAATATTGCCCGGCAACGGGCACAGTCCCATTTTCGCCGACACGAAAATTGCGACAGTCCCCAGCGGCCGACTATCGACGAAGGGAGCATCTGACAATGCAAGGACCGATGAAAATCGTGATTATCGGCGGCGTGGCGGCCGGCCCGAAGGCGGCGTCCAAAATTATCCGCATGATGCCCGATGCGGAGGTTACGATCGTCGAACGCGGCCGGCTTCTCTCTTACGCGGGATGCGGGCTGCCGTATTATGTGTCGGGCGTCGTCAAGGAACAAAAAGAGCTCATGTCGACTCCCGTCGGGGTCGTGCGCGATCCGGTGTTCTTCCGCAAGGTCAAGAATGTTCACGTGATGAACGAGTCCGAGGCGGTGGAAATCGATCGGGCGGGCAAGCGGGTTCGCGTTCAGGCGGCGGCCGGCGGCAAGCCGTCGTGGCTGAAATACGACAAGCTGATTTTGGCCACCGGAGGCATGCCCATCGTGCCGCGGCTGCCCAAAGTCGAGCTGGAGAACATTTTCACGCTGACCGGCGTCCACGACGCCGAGGGCATTCGCGCCGTTTTGGCCGACGACAAGGCCTGCGACGTGGTGATCGTCGGCGGCGGATTGATCGGCGTCGAGACGACCGAGGCCCTGGTGCATAAAGGCTGCCGGGTGACGATTGTCGAGATGCAACCGCAAGTACTGAACGTTCTCGACTGGGAGATGGCCCGGCTGGTCGAAAAACACATGGAATCGCACGGCGTCAAGGTGCATACCGGCGCCCGGGTGCTTGCGTTTCAGGGCGACGGCAAGGTTCGCGAGGTCGTCACCGATCAGGGCGCGATTCCGGCCGACATGGTGGTGCTGGCCGTCGGGGTCCGGCCGAACGTCAAGCTGGCCCAAGAGTCCGGACTGGAAATCGGCCCCTCCGGAGCGATCAAGGTGAACGATCGCATGCAGACGTCTGACCCGGACGTTTACGCGGCCGGCGATTGCGTCGAATGCGTCGACCTTTTGACGGGTCGCCCCTGCTATGTTCCCTTGGGTTCAACCGCGAACAAACAGGGGCGGGTCGCCGCCGTGAACGTCTGCGGCGGCAGCGACCGCTTTCCCGGCGTGCTGGGCAGCACGGTTTGCAAAGTGTTCGATTTTTGCGTCGGGCGGACGGGTCTGACCGAGACGTCGGCCAAGCAACTGGGCTACGAAACCGTCGCGGCCCTGGTTCCCGGGCCGGATCGCGCCCACTATATGCCCTGCTCTGCGCCCTTGCTGCTGAAGCTTGTCGCCGATCGCTCGACAAGACGCATCCTCGGCGTGCAGGCAATCGGTCCCGGGGCCGGCGACAAGCGGATCGACGTGGCGGCTATGGCCATTACCGCGGGCATGACCGTCGACCAGTTGGCCAATGCGGACTTGTGCTATGCTCCGCCCTACTCTCCGGCGATGGACAACATCATCACCGCCGCAAACGTCGCCCGAAACAAGCTCGACGGAATCATGGACGGCGTCTCTGCGCGCGAAGTGCGCCAAATGATGGAGGCCGAGGAAGAATTCGTCCTCTTGGACGTTCGCAGCCCGGCCGAATACCAAGAGGTTCGCCTGTCGGGCGCCGTTTCGATTCCGCTGGGGGCGTTGCGCGAGCGAATCGGCGAATTGCCCAAACACAAGCCCATCGTGGCGTATTGCTCCGCCTCGCTGCGCGGCTACGAAGCATCGCTGATTCTGAAGGCCGCCCGATTCAAAAACGTTCGCGTCCTCGACGGAGGGCTTGCCATGTGGCCCTACGAAAAACTGACGCCGCAGCAGCAGTCGCCGTGACGGACGAATCGGCGGCCCGCTGGCGTGCGCCCGAGCCGGTCGATATATTTCTCTTTGTGTTTCGCAGACGCAAAGGACGCGGTATGTGCCGAATGGTTGTGGCGGTTGGGCTGCTTGTTCTCGCCTTGGGGCTGTTGACGCCGCCGGGCTGCCGTAAATGTCCCTCGACCGGTCCCGAGCCGGCGCCCGCCGCCGATTCTGCCGCTGCCAAGGCGTCGGCCGAAGCGGCCGAAACCTGGGACCTCTATCGGATGCAAGGCAAGCGGATCGGATACGGACATACCACGATCCGCCGCCAGTCGGAGGCGGGGCGGTCGCTTGTGGTTACCGAAAGCCTCAATCATCTGTCCTTGAAGCGGGGCGACGAGACTTCCCGGCAGGACATCCGCACCGCGAGCGTTGAAACGCCCGACGGCCGACTGATCCGCTTCGAAAGCGAAATCCGCATGGGTCCCAGTCCGATCCGCACGACGGGCCGCGTCGAAGGCGACCGCCTTGCGCTTGAAACGGCCGGCGTCGGCACGGCGGTGCAAAAATCGTTGATTTCCTGGACCGCCGACTACCGCGGGCCGTTCGCCGTCGAGCAGTCGCTCCGGCGCCGGCCGATGCAGCCCGGCGAACGTCGCACGCTAAAGTCGCTGATGGTCGGGTTCAATCAGGCGGCCGACGTGGAATTGACGGCAAAAAACGTCGAGCCGACCGAATTATTGGACGACGTCCGCGAGTTGCTGCGCATCGAGACCGTCACGCGGCTGCCCGACGGTCAAAAGCTCGACGGCACGATCTGGACCGATCCGTCGGGCGATGCGCTCAAAACCTACACCCGGGCGATGGACATGGAGACGTTGCGCGTCTCCAAGGCCGTCGCTCTGGCGGAGGCCGACGCGGCCGAACTCGATCTACTGCCCAGCATGTTGGTCAAAATCGACCGGCCGCTGCCCAATCCGCACCAGACCAAACAGGTTCGCTATCGCGTGCGGCTCGATTCGGAGGACCCGGCGCGGGCGTTGACCGTCGGACCGTCGCAGGCCGTTGAGTCGCTCGATCCGCACGCGGCCGAGGTCGCGGTTTTTGCGATTCGGCCGGGCGATTCGGCAGGAAACGCGGAAGCGCCGGACGATCCGCCCACGGACGACGATCGGCGCCCCAACCATTTCATCCAGAGCGACGATCCGACCATTGCGTCCGACGCCCGGCGGGTTGCGGCCGGCCAGACCGATCCGTGGCGCGTGGCCGCGGCGCTGGAGCAATACGTCCATCGCGAGGTGAAGGAGAAGAACTTTTCGCAGGCGTTTGCCACGGCGGCCGAGGTAGCCCGATCGCGCGAGGGCGATTGCACGGAGCATGCGGTGCTGCTGGCCGCGTTGTGCCGTGCCCGGGGCATCCCCGCCCGCGTGGCCGTCGGGCTGGTCTACATGCCGTCGGCCCAGGCGTTCGGCTATCACATGTGGACCGAGGTCTATATCGACAACCGCTGGATTCCAATCGACGGCACGCTGGGTCTTGGCGGCATCGGGGCGGCCCATCTGAAAATCGCCCAAAGCAATCTAGCCGGCGCCTCGGCCTACAGCGCGTTTTTGCCGGTTGCACAACTGCTCGGCCATCTAAAGATCGAGATATTGGAGATCAACCCATGACCATCTACACCCGCACCGGCGACCAGGGCCAGTCCGATCTGCTCGGCGGCGTCTGCGTTCCGAAAGACTCGGCCGTACTCGAGTTCTGCGGCGAACTGGACGAGCTGAACGCTTGGCTCGGGCTGGTGCGGTGCGAAACGCTTCCGAAGGGAGCGGCCGACGTGCTGGAGCGGGCGCAGCGCCGACTGTTTGACATCGGCGGCGAGGCGGTGGTCGCGGCGTCGGGCCAGTCCGCCGCGGGCGCGATCGGTCCGCCCGAGGTTGCCGCTCTGGAGCAGATGATCGACCAATACGAGACTGCATTGCCGGAGCTTGGGACGTTCGTGCTGCCCGGCGGATCGCGCACGGCCGCCCTGTTGCATTTGGCGCGGACCGTATGCCGCCGGGCCGAGCGCCGGTTGGTGGCGCTGCTGCGAACGCGCCCCCAAGCGGCTTCACCGAACGCCTTGGCATACATCAACCGGCTGAGCGACCTGCTGTTTGTGATGGCGCGAGCGGCCAACGGCCACGCCGGCGTCCTCGACATTCCCTGCTAAAAGGCAATAAACCATAGCAACCGGCTGTAATACCACTGTCCACTGTCCACTGCTCGGCCATGTCCTCGATCCGTCCCAACGTCTTAGCGGCGAAGCAACTGTTACTCGAAGGGCAGGAGGATTTTCGTCGGCGTCACGAAGCCGGGGCGTCGGGGCATGAATTGTGCGAGGCCATTTGCAAGCTGCGCGACCGGGTGTTGTTGGATCTGATCGGCGAAGCCGCGGCCGATTTGGGCGACAGCGGCCCGCGGGGGCTCTGGTCGCAGATCGCGTTGGTGGCCCACGGAGGCTACGGCCGCCGCGACGTGGCCCCTTCGAGCGACGTCGATTTGATGCTGCTGCACGAGCCCAGTGCGGGCGACCGCGTTGCGCCGCTGGCCGAACGGCTGCTGCGCGACGTGTTCGACGCGGGGCTTTGCTTGGGCCATAGCGTGCGGACGCCGGAACAGGCGTGCCGTCTGGCGTGCAGCGAGCCGATGATCTGCACCTCGCTCGCCGAATCTCGCTTTTTGGGCGGCAACGAGGCTTTATTCAACCATTATTTGCGCCGTTTGCGGCGCGATGTCCGCCGGCGGGGGCGTCGGCTCATGGCCGGCGTCGTCGACGATCGCATGGCGGAACGGCGCCGCTACGGCGAGACCGTCTTCCTGTTGGAGCCGAACGTAAAACGTTCGGGCGGAGCGCTGCGCGACGTGCAGTTGATTCGCTGGATCGGTTGGATTCGCTACGGCATCGGCGATTTCGGCGAACTGCAAGCCCGCGGCGCGCTCAGCCCGGAAGATCGAAGCCTTTTGGAACAGGCGTGGGAGTTTTTGCTCCGGCTTCGGAACGAATTGCACTTTCATGCCGGACAGTCGGCCGACGTTCTCGATCGGGCCGAGCAGCTTCGCATCGCGACGCTTCGCGGATACTTGCCCACGGCCGGTCTACTGCCGGTCGAGCAGTTCATGCGCGAATATTTTCGCCACACGGCGGGCGTCAGCCATATTGCATCGCGGTTTGCGGCCAAGGCCCAGTCGCACGACCGCATGGTGCGACTGGCCACGGTGTTGTTCGGTCATCGGGTGGAGGACGGCGTTCACGCGGGACCGGCCGGAGTGCTGGCCACGCGCCGCGGCCTGCAATCGCTTCGCGGCGATTTGACCGCCATCATGCGGCTGGTCGATCTGGCGAATCTCTACGACGCGCCGATCGCCGCCGCCACGTGGGAAGCGATTCGCCGCGAGGCGGGCCGGCTGCCGAGGACCACGCCGCCCAAGCCCGAGGCGTGCGGGCATTTTCTTTCGTTGTTAGGTCGTCCCGCACGGCTTGCGCCGCTGCTGCGCGACCTGCACGACGCCCGCATTCTCGAACGCTTTATACCCGAGTTCCAGCACGCCCGCGGCCTGCTCCAATTCAACCAGTATCACAAATACACCGTCGACGAGCATTGCCTGCGGGCGGTGGAGTTTGCCACGGAGTTGTGGTCGGACGCGGGCCCGCTGGGGCGCGTCTATCGCCCGTTGCGGCAAAAACACATCCTGCACCTTGCGCTATTGATTCACGACCTGGGCAAAGGGCGGTTGGAGGATCATCGCGAAGTGGGCCTGCAAATCGCGGCCGAAGCAGCCGAGCGACTTGGATTGCCCGCCGCTGAGGCCGAGGCCCTGCGATTCCTCGTCCACAAGCACATGCTGATGAACCATCTGGCGTTTCGACGCGACACGGCCGACCAGCAGTTGGCCGTGCAGTTCGCCGTGCAAGTCGGCTCGCCCGAGTTGCTCCAGATGCTATATGTTTTGACGGCGGCCGACTTGGGGGCGGTCGGGCCGGATGTTTGGGACGGCTGGAAGCTGGAGGTTGTGACGGATCTGTACCATCGGACGATGCAGCACCTGGCCGGCGAAAGCCCCGAGACGACGCTCGATGCGCTTTTGGGCCAGCGTCGCGAAGCGGTCCGCGACTTGCTCGGCGAGGATCGGGATCGGCCGTGGTTTGTCGAACATCTCAACGCGCTGCCGGCCGCGTATCTGAATACCACGCCCGCCGCTCAGGCCGCGGCCGACTTGCGTCTGCTTAGCGGCGTCGCGTCGCGCGGCTTGGCGCAATCGCCGAACGACCGCTTTTGCGGCGTCGCGGCGGCAAGTCAGTATCAACCCGATACCGCGACGGTTCAGTTCACTGTTGCCACCAGCGAGCAGATCGCCGCCGGCATCTTTTACCGGCTCACGGGCGCGTTGAGCAGCCTCGGTCTCGAAATCCGATCGGCGCAAATCCATACGCTGCCCGACGGACTGGTGATCGACCGGTTTTACGTTCACGATCCCGACTACGCGGGCCGGCCGCCCGCCGAACGGCTCGACGCCATCGAACAATCGCTCGTTCGGTCGCTCGAAGTCCCTGGGGATCAGCCGCCGGCGTTCCGGCGCACCTGGTCGACCGGCTCGCATCGCCGCGTTCGCGTGCCGGGCGTGCCCACGCGCGTCAACATCGACAACAGCACCTCGGGCCGATTCACGATTATCGACGTATTTACGCACGATCGCGCGGGCTTGCTTTACGCAATTGCGAGGGCACTGTTCGAGCTCGATCTTTCGGTCGGCCGCGCGAAGATCGGCACGTTTTTGGATCAGGTCGTCGACGTGTTCTACGTAACCGATCGGCAAGAGCAAAAGATTGCAGACGCCGGTCGGCTGGAAGAAATCCGCCGCCGCTTGTTGGAAGTCGTCGAACGGGAGGATGCGGAATCCCTTTAGCCTTGTCGAAGGACGCCGTCTCGGATAAATTGATTTTCAGAAAACGGCCAAGTTTTTTCCCCGGGGGAGACGCCGTCCGATGGGCTCGATGCGATTTCGCGTTCTTCCGCCCGAACGTTTTACCGCCGACATGGTCGAGCAGGCGTATCTGTCGGGCATGGACCGCATGAGCTGGCCCGTCGAGACCGAGCGCGAAGACGACGAGCTGATTCTCGACCGATCGGTTTCCGATTCGGGCAATCTGAACGTGCCGTGGCCGATTGCCGGGCGCGGGACGTTGATGCTGGCAACCGCAAGTCTGATCGAGCGGTTCGAACCGTATCTGATGCCTCTGGAGCTTGCCCGGGGCTCGATCGTTCAGGTTCGCAACCAGTTGGCCGACTGGCAGACGATGGGATTGACGATTCCCGCAGCGGTTTCAAGCAAGCTGGCCGAGGCGGCGGCGCAGTTTTCACGGGCGGCGGTCGATTCCGAAGACCCGCTGCGTGCGGCCCGCCGCGCCGAGGCGGCCCTGGCCTTGGCCCTCGACGCCGGCGACCTGTTGTCCGACGCCTACGCCGAACAGGCCCTGGCGGTGCATCGCTACGGCAACGGCGGCGGATTGACGACCTTGCTCGGCGCCGATCTGGGGCCGGGCTTGCTCGATAGCGCCTCGGCCCGGCATTTTCTGCACATTTTCAATTGCGCCGAAGTGCCGCTCCGCTGGCGCGATGTTGAAACCGCCGAGGACGCTTTCAACTGGGCAAACACCGACAAGCAAATCGCCTGGTGCCGCAAGTTCGGCCTGAAGGTCGTCGCGGGGCCGCTGTTGACGTTCGATCCCCACGATCTGCCCGATTGGCTCTATTTGTTCGAGGACGATTTCGAGAGCATGGTCGATTTCGTCGGCGCGTTTGTTCGCGCGGCCGTCGATCGCTATCGCGGCCAGGTCGATTACTGGATTTGCGCCGGTCGGGTCAATGCGCTGCAAGCCTTGGCGCTTGCGGAACCCGAACGCTTGCGACTGGTGGCGCAGACGATCGACTTGGTGCATTCGATGGATTCGTCGACGCCGGTTCTGGTTTCGTTCGATCAGCCGTGGGCGGCCTACATGCGTCGGCAGGAGACCGACTTTCCGCCGCTGCATTTCGCCGACGCCCTGATTCGGGCCGGATTGGACTTAGGCGGGTTGATGCTCGAGATGAACGTCGGCTATTGGCCGGGCGGCACGCTCCTGCGTCCGCCGCTGGAGTTCAGCCGTCTGTTGGATAGCTGGACGATGCTGGGACAGCCCCTGTGGCTTTCGGTGTGCGTTCCCAGCGCCGACGGCGCGGACCCGCAATCGCGGCACACCGAATCGATGCCGCCGGCCGGTTGGACTGCCGCCGACCAACAGGCGTGGGCGTCTCGGTTTGTGCCGATGGCGCTGGCCAAGCCGCTGGTGGCCGGCGTGGTTTGGAACCAGTATCACGACGGCCGCCCGCACGACTTCGCCCACGGAGGGCTGATCGCCCCGACCGGCAAGCCAAAACCCGCGTTGGGCACGCTCGCCAGACTGCGACACACGCACTGGCCGAAACAGGCCGATGCCGGCCCTTAGCAGGCACTCCCGGGCTGGGGACAGGCCCATTTTTCGCGCATTCAAGGGCAAAGATGCGTCTATCCCCTATAAAGGGT
Source organism: uncultured Planctomycetaceae bacterium (assembly GCA_964392255.1). GTDB lineage: Bacteria > Planctomycetota > Planctomycetia > Pirellulales > Thermoguttaceae > CAYMQL01. Next base: position 9,800 of record CAYMQL010000020.1, read on the forward strand.
TATGCGGTTTTTGGCAATATTTTCTGAAAAATATTCTTTGACAGAAATTGCCGTTTGCTGTAGAATCATCCCCCGTGGCAGGCTGGCAACCTGCCCCCGGTATTGGTAAAGCACGTTCTCGGTAAAGAAATATCGCATGGCAGTAGCCGGGTGCTAATAGTAGCCGGGAGCTAATAGCTCCCGGTTCACTCGTGTTCCGTATTCCGGGCGTTGTTTGTCCCCTGTGATGCCGACGTTGATTGTCAGACATTCAAAAAACGTCGGCAAGAATTACGAGGCAGCGTTCCGCCAAGTCTCGTTTCTCCTTATTCTGTGAACCGTTTCGGTTCGTCGAACCGAAACGATCCGGCCCCTTCTTTTCTTACGGGAGGTTTTTTATGGCTCGATCTGCTTTCTTGTCGGTCATTGTCGCAGCGATTGTATTTTCGGCATCGTCGCCCGCATGGGCGATGGATGTCTACGGAGACCAGATTTGGTTCCGCGGCCTCGAACGGTCGACGGTTCAACACTGGCAGTTCACCACCAGCACAAATGCCGATATTGTTCCGGAGACTTACAAGAACCCCTACGGCACGCCGTTGGCAAACATGACCGGCGCCGATTGGGAGTGGGACGACGATTGGCCGGCGCCTCCGGGTCTTGAGCCGGGCGACGGAGTGCCCGGTTGGCATTCGCCCGTCGGCGGAACGACGATCTACATGCTGCACAACGACCCGCAGCCGAATGCACAGAAGATTCTCATTGCGCAGGTCACCGCGTCGAAAGAGCCGCTGTCGGTCAGCCTGGAGCTTCCGGAAGGCTTTTCGTACAGCATGTTCGATACCGGCTTTGCGACGGTCGAGTGGGGTCTGCCGGCGCCGTTCGACGGATTCTGGCGTACCTACGTCTATGGGTTCAACATCGTCGGCAATCCGGAATGGGAATGCGTCCAAATTGACCATCCGCCCTGCTCGACGCTGGACAGGTCGTGATCGATTCGATTTGCATTCCCGAGCCATCGTCGCTGGCGTTGGCTGTTTGCGGACTGCTGGGCATCGCGATGATGGCCCGGCGGCGGTTGTTTTAGCGCATAGCGGTTCGGCAATCGACAGACGAACTTTCGCCGGTCGATCGCCTTGTCGGTTGCAAAGTCGGCGGATGCGTCTGGTTGGGCGGCGCAATGCCTGCTAAAATTGGGCGTTGGCGTTTCCGGTCTACCACATTTGCGTCCGTTGCAGGGCGACGAGGCCATCGAAGGCGGCGGTCTGTCTATGAAAGTGCTTGTTCTCGGTCTCGGAAATCCGCTCGTCACGGACGACAGCGTCGGGCTGCGCGTTGTCGAGCAACTGAGGCCGCTGTTGGCCGATCGGCCCGACGTGGAAGTGTCCGAAGACTATTGGGGCGGCCTGCGGCTGATGGAGCGGATGATCGGCTTCGATCGGGCGATTGTGGTCGACGCCATTCAGACCGGCGCCCCGCCGGGCACGGTCCATCTTCTCGCGGCCGACGGCATCGCCACGCAACGCAGCGCCTCGGCCCATGACGTAAATCTTGCGACCGCGTTGGAATTTGGCCGCCGGGCGGGGGCCCAACTGCCCGAAAACGCCCACATCCGTCTTGTCGGCGTCGAGGCCGAAGATACACTTACTTTCAGCGAGCAATGTACGCCCGCCGTGCAAGCAGCCATCCCCGACGCGGTTGGAGCCGTGTTGAAGGCGCTGGATTCCTTTTCTGAAGGAGACGCGACATGATTTCGCCCGAAGTCCTCCGACGCTATCCGTATTTCGCCGGCATCGACGAAGAGAGCCTCAAACAACTGGCGATGATCGCCGAAGAGAAAGCCGTTCCGGCCGCCAGCGTCATGTTTCGCGAGGGCGATCCGGCCACCCATCTTTCGGTCATTCTTGCCGGGGAAGTCAACATCCAATACATGCTCGGCAACGGCGACTTGCGGACGGTCGATACGCTGGTCGAGGGCGATCTGTTGATGTGGTCGGCGCTGGTCGAGCCGTATAAGGCTACGGCCGTCGGCACCACGACGAAAGAAACCCGGCTGGCGCGGATCGACGCCGCCAAGCTGCGCGCGCTCTGCGACAAAGAGCCGATCTTGGGCTATCGGCTGATGACCCAAGCGGCCAAACTATTGGCGCACCGGCTCGAAAGCGCGCGGGTGCAACTGGCGGTGGTCTGAACGAAAACGCGCCGTTAGAGCCATGCGGCGGTGAAGCCGCCGTCGACGTTCACGTGCGTGCCGGTGATGAATCGGCCGGCCTTTTGCGATACCAAGAGCAACAGCGCCCCGACCAGCTCGTCGGGCTCGCCGAACCGCTTCATCGGCGTGTGGCTCATGATGCTGTCGATGCGCTCTTGCGTCAGCACCTTGCGATTCTGTTCGGCGGGAAAGAAGCCGGGACAAATGACGTTGACCCGCACGCCCTTGGTGCCGAAATCGTGGGCGATGTTGCGGCTTAGGTTCAGCACGCCGGCCTTTGAGGCCGCGTAGGCGAACACCTTCGACAGCGGCAGGTGCGAGGTGACGCTGCCGATGTTGACGATCGAGCCGCCGCCGGCCTCGACCATGTGCCGGCCGAAAATCTGGCACGCCTGGAACACGGCCCGAAGGTTGATCGTCAGAATGCGATCCCAATCGGCGTCGGTGGCGTCGAGAAACGCGGTGCCGGCGTTCACCCCGGCGCTGTTGACAAGAATGTCGACCCGTCCGCGCTGTTTCAGAACGGCCGCCAGCAGGTCCTCGATCGACTGGCGCGTCGTGACATTGACGGTAGCGTAGCTGGCGCTGCCTCCGAGCTTTTCCAGCACGTCGACCCGGGCTTTGCAGCCCTCTTCGGTCAGGTCGGCGACGACCACGTGCGCGCCGGCTTGCACCAGGCCCGCGCAAAGCGATCCGCCCAGCACGCCGGCGCCGCCGATGACGACTGCGGTTTGACCGGAAAGCCCAAAAAGGTCTTCGAGATACTTTGACGTCATGATCTATTCCTTAAGTTGTTAGTGTTCGGAAAGAAAGTTCGCCACGGAGACGCGGAGGACGTGGAGAAGACCAAGGGAACCACGGATGAACACGGATGAACACAGATCTATTATTTCTTTCTATCCATGTTTATCTGTGTTTATCTGTGTCCATCTGTGGTTCCATTTTAATCTTCTTCTCCGCGTTCTCCGTGCCTCCGCGGTGATTATTCTTTTCTGCTCTACTCGGCCGGCGGCGTTTTGCGCAGCCGGAGCCAATCGCTGTGGAACACGCCCTCGCGATCGACGCGGTTGTAGGTGTGGGCGCCGAAGTA
>CAYMQL010000021.1:0-13026 GCA_964392255.1 uncultured Planctomycetaceae bacterium
CAGCGGCGGCATCAACGGCTGGCGCAGCGGGGATCCGACCATCAATCCTCCACCAGGTGTCACTGTAGCAGTTCGTATCAGCCAGTTGGTTTGCCCCGATTGCACGGCGACCGATCCCGCTCCGTTGTCCTATGTGGTCAACGTGGGCGAAGCCTATGACGCTACGCAATTGCAGTCAAGCAACAATCCCAATATGTTTTTTTTAGCGGGCGTCCCCCCTACGCCCGTTACAGGCCCGGCTGTGTTCCGCAATCGCGTGCGCATTGACACTGTAGGTAGCGGTAACGTGATCCCCAAAGACCTTTCGTTGGGCAGCGTTCCGTCGCCGGGGCAGCGGCCGATGCTGTCGGAGCGGCAATACACGCTCCAGACCGACAGCGACACGGGCAATGAGGATCGTCAGTGGAGCAATCGCTATCCCAGCAACGCCACTCCGAATTTCACCGTCGGTCAACTCAGTGGCCAGGACCTGACGCCCGCAGAGCTCGGCTTCCCGTGGCCGACGTTGACGACCACGACGGGACCGTATCCCTTGGGTGCCAAGTGGGCGGAAAGCGGCGCGTCGAACCCGAATCGGTATCTGAATCCGTTCCTGCCACCTTCGCCGACGTATCCCCAGCGGACGATCCATCCCGGCGTGTTCGTTATCGCATTCTGCGACGGGCACGTCGATTCCGTGTCCGAGGCCGTAGACTGCACGATATTCGACACGAAGTCGATCCGCTGACCAGATTGAGCGTTTGAAATCCGCCGCGGGCAGCGCGCGACAGCGCCAAGTTCACCACGGAGACACGGAAGACGCGGAGATTAAAGCCATGTGCCGCAATTGATTTGCGGCAACCACCGATCGGTTGGCGTGGAAGCGCGAATGATAATCTTCCAACCGAGAGGAATACCAATGCTATGTATTCCACTTTTTGTCTGTCTCTGTGACCTCCGTATCTCTGTGGTGAATTTCTTTTGGATTGTGGGCTAGCGATGTAGTGTTAGCCCCCGGCTATTCGTTGAATGATGGCTTGGATGGTCGGCTGAACATCAGCTTGCGGGCGGCTCGATGCCGAAGTCGCGGATCGTTAGCAGGCTTTGCAGTTTGTAGCCGCGTTGGGCGAAGGCCTGGGCGCCGCCCTCCATGCGGTCGATGATGGCCAGCACGCCGGCGATCTTCAGCCCGAAACCCTCGGCCCGCTCGATCGCCTGAAGCGACGAGCCGCCGGTGGTCACCACGTCCTCGACGATGACGGCCGATTGGCCGGGCGCGACCGGCCCTTCGATAAACTGATTGGTGCCGTGTCCTTTGGCCTGTTTGCGGACCATGAAGCCCAAAAGCGGCGTGCCGCGGACGGCCGACATCGTGACGACGGCGGCCGTGATCGGATCGGCCCCGATCGACATTCCGCCGACGGCCTCCGGCATCGGCCCGGCAGCCAGCAGGTCCAACAGGCCCTCGGCAATCAGCCGTGCCCCGGCCGGATCGAGCGTAACCTGCTTTCCATCGAGGTAGTACGAGGCCTTTCGGCCCGAGGCCAAGGTGAAATCGCCGAATTTCAGGGCCTTTTGGCGAACCAGGGCAATGAGTGCTTGACGGTCGTACATGGGATTGGACTCCGCGGGAATGTTGAGCGGTCAGCTATCAGCGGTCAGCTATCAAGCTTTTTTGCAGGCAACTACCCTATCAGACCGGCGAGGGCAGGAGAAGGGGCGGGAATTGATCTTCCCCTGGGGCGTTGAATTTGGTACTACCCCCGCCGATTGTATGGCCGCATTGCGTCGAGCGGCCAAGGCACGCCCCTCTTTTCGGGGACTTATCATGCGAGTTGTGATCGTCCGAATCGGTGTGTTGGCGGCATTTTTGGCGTTGGGTTGGATCACCATAGCCAATGCCCAGCGCGGCGACGACCAGGCGGCCCGTCCGGTGTTGACCGGGCCGACCGGCGACTTGAATCCGCTGCGCGAATCCGACGCGGCGGCCGCGATAAAACCATATCCCTCGTCGGCAAAGCCCGGCGCCGAACCGGGGACTGTACGTAATTTTGTGTCAGATAATCCCCAACCCGCGAAATCCACGGCAAAAGGGACAGTCCCATTTTCGCTGACACGAAAATTGGGACAGTCCCTCGAACCGGCGGCCGTTGCTCGCCAACCGGCGACGGTCCGCCCGAAGGCCGATCCGTTCGGACTGCAAGCCCGCGGTTTGCCGGCTGCCGTGCCCGTCTCGGCCGAACAGCCGGTCAGCGGTCCGGCGTTGGGTCCGAGCGATTCGATGCCGGCGGCGGAGAATCGGTATTCCGACCGACCGGAACGAACGGCCCGCCGCGATGCGGATCGTTATTCCGCCCCGGCCGCGGTCGCCGACCGGGAGCCCGCCCGATTCAAAGCCGATCCGTTTGCGTTGCCGGCCAATCCAACCCGCCCCACCCGCGAAGCTCGAAACGATACAGACCGCGGCTATCGCGCCGCGACGGCCGCGACCAGCCTTGCCGCCGAGTTGGAAAGCGACGGCGCCGGCCTGCCGGGCTCGGAACAGCTCGAAGGCGTTCAGAGTCCGCAGTTGACGATTCAAAAATCCGCGCCCAGCGAAGTGCAAGTAGGCAAGCCCGCGAGCTTTCGCGTGACCGTTCGCAACGTCGGCCAAACGCCGGCCGCGGCGGTGGAAATTCGCGATGTGGTGCCGCGCGGCGCGCGATTGATCGAAACGACGCCTCCGGCCACGCGCGTCGATCGCGGCGAGATCGTCTGGACGCTGGGCACTATCCGGCCCGGCGAGGAGGCGAGCGTCGCGATGGAGCTAATGCCCACGGCCGAGGGCGAGATCGGCAGCGTGGCCACCGTCCAGTTCGGCGCCGAGGCCTCGGCCCGCACGGTCGCCACCCGGCCGCAACTGGTCGTCGAAACGACCGGACCCGGCAAAGTGCTGATCGGCGAGCAGGCCGTGCTTTCGATTACGATTTCGAACCCCGGCTCGGGCGCAGCCACCGGCGTGATCGTCGAAGAACGCATTCCGCCGGGCCTGAAACATCCGGCCGGCGCAGAATTGGAATATCAGGTCGGCGACCTGAAGCCGGGCGAAAGCCGCAAACTCGATCTGCCGCTGGTCGCCAGCCAGCCGGGGCCGACCACCAATGTGCTCGTCGCCCGGGCCGACGGAAATCTGCGCGCCGAAGAAAGCCGGCTGAACATCGAGGTACTCGCCCCGCAGTTGGACGTGCTCGTCGAGGGCCCGAAACGCCGCTATCTCGAACGGCAGGCAACCTATCAGGTGTGGGTCGCGAATCCGGGCACCGCGCCGGCGAAACAGATTGAACTGATTGCAAATCTGCCGCCGGGACTGCAATTTGTCAGCGCCAACAACGCCGGCTACTACGAAGAAGCAACTCGGACCGTCCGCTGGCGATTAGAAGAGCTGCCGGCGATCGAAAAAGGCAGCGTCGAGCTGGTCACGCTGACGGTAGAGGCGGGCCGGCAGGCGATTCGGCTGCGCTTCACCGCCCAAAAAGACCTTAGCGTCGAAACCGAGCAGCCGGTGGTGATCGAGGGGCTGGCGGCCATCTTGTTTCAAGCGGCCGACACCGTCGACCCGCTCGGCATCGGCGACGAAACGATTTATGAGGTTCACGTCGTGAACCAAGGCTCGAAGGCGGCGACCAACGTGCGTCTGACCATCGATCTGCCGGCGGAATTGAAGCCGCTGGCGGCCCAGGGCCCCACCACGCAGCACGTCGAGGGCAACCGCGTGCAGTTCAACGGCCTGGCCCAACTCGCCCCGAAGGCCGAAACCACCTACCGGCTCCGCGTGAAGGCCCTGCGATCGGGCGATCTGCGAACGCGATTCCTGCTCGAAACCGACGATCTGCAAAGCCCCATCGTCAAGGAAGAAAGCACGCAAGTGTTCGCCGACGAGTAAGCGACACGCGCAAAACAACGCCCACCGACGGGCCGATTCTTGGCGTTTTCGAGGATCATGGGTTCGGGCGGATACACTGCTTGCGCCGGGCAAGAAACTCTACCCCCCGGCGGTGCCCGATAGATGGCTGAGCAGAATCCTCAGTCCGATGAGAATCAGCACGCAGCCGCCGACCGCCTCGGCCCACCGGCCGAATCGCGGGCCGATCCGGCTGCCGAATCCAATGCCGACGGCCGTGAGCGAGGCCGCCACCAGCCCAATGACGATGCTCGGCAGCCAGATCGACACGCCGACCATCGCCATGCTCATGCCGACGGCCAAGGCGTCGATGCTGGTGGCGATCGAGAGCGTAACGAGGCTCAGGCCGCGGGTCGGATCGCCGGCGGTCTTGGCTGCCTTGTCGCAAAAGGCCTCGCCAAGCATTTTGCCGCCCACATAGCCCAGCAGTGCAAACGCGATCCAATGGTCGTAGTCGGCGATGTAGGACCGAAGCTGCGAGCCGGCCAGCCAGCCGAGGATGGGCATCATAAATTGAAACAGCCCAAAGTGGAATCCGAGCCGGAAGACGTGGCGCGGCGTGACCTGAGCGACGGCGATGCCGGCCGCGACGGCCACGGCAAACGCATCCATCGCCAGCCCGACGGCCAAACCGATCAGTGCCAGCCAGCTAAGTTGCATTCCGCGGTCTCGGTGTGACTGGATGCGTTTTCAAACGTCCCCCAAAGGAAGAGCGGGCCTGCTTTCTCAATCTCAAAACACCTTCTCGCGGAATCGCTGTCCAATTCGTAACCGTCCACGGGCCGGGGACAACGGACTAACGACGTTCTTCCGACATACGAACCGTTGCATTGTCGGCAAGCCAGCGGTTGATCGAATCAATGTAATCTTGCACTTTTTTGCGGTGCATCCATTTGCACAAAATATTGTAATAGAGGAGATAACACACGGCCGCAAAGGCGTCTTTCAAACCGATTTTCTTGCCTTCCTCATAAGTGCGTCCGTAGTACGAGATCGGAACCTCGAAGATCTTGGCTTTAGTCTTGCAGATCATGGCCGTGATCTCCACCTCCATGCCGAATCCCTTGCTGCTCAGCTCGATGTTCTGAATAATGGGCGCCCGAAACGCCTTGTAACACGTCTCGATGTCCGTCATGTTGACGTTGGTCAACAAGTTGCTGATGAACGTCAGAGTGCGATTGGCCAGATAATGATAGAAATAGAGGACGCGGCTCGCTCGGTTCACCAGAAAACGGCTGCCGTAAACGACGTCGGCCTTGCCCGATGCAATGGGCTCGATCACACTCGGGATTTCCAACGGATCATATTCCAGATCGGCGTCCTGGACGATAATCAACGGGCTGGTCGCCTCGGCCAATCCCCGCCGCACGGCCGCGGTCTTTCCCTGGCACGGCTGCTGCTGGAGGAGGCGGACTCGCGAATAGCCCAGCGACGCGACGATCTGCGCCGTCCGGTCGGTCGATCCGTCGTCGACCACGATGATCTCGCGGACGCAGGAAAGCGTTTCGAGCTTTTCGAGAACCGCCGCGATTGTTTTTTCTTCGTTGTGCGCCGGTATCACGACGGCCAGAATGCCGTCGGCGACGGATGCTTGGCTATTCATCAATATCTCCAGGACAAAAAGCTGCGGGAACAAGCAGAAAGACAAACGCAACCGCGGGCGTCATATAACGCGCAATCGACAGCACCGCCGTTGTCATCAACCATGCGCCCGCCACCAAGACGGCCGCCGTAATTGTGAATTCCCTTTGATATCCGCCGCGCCGCCAACTGCGGACGGCGCCGAGGGCGCCTAGCGCGAGGATCGGAACCTGAATCAGCAGCGCAAGTCCCTCGCGTCGGTGGCTGTCTGTCGCATACCAGCTTCGAAGCACCTTGTATCCGAGAACCTTCAAGCATACGCCAGGTTCGTGAATTGCCCGATCGGCCAGCCAAACCGTTAGTTCGCCTAAGTTCGAGACGCTCCCCTTCTTGCGTTCGGCGAGCAAATCTTCGATGAACGCCTTCACGTCGGACGGCACATGGGTCGGCACCGCTAAGGGAGACTTCGACGGTTTTGCCCACGTCAATCCGTTGATGATGCTAGGAAACCCGCCCGTGCTCAGCGGTGCGAGGACGCCGCATTGACGGTACATCCAAACCTCCCACGGCACGATGGGCACAAGACAAGCCAGAAGAAAAACGACGGCCCCTGCCAATCGTTTTTTAAACTCAATGCCACGCGGACGCAGGGCCATGACGGCGATCAATAAAAACGGCACAGGAAGCATTGCAGGGCGGCACAGCCCCGCCAATCCAAGAAGCGCTCCCGCGACCGCCAGTCCCGCCAGACGCACGCGATGGTTGCGGATCGACGTCCAGAAACACAACACGGAAGCTACGAGCAGCAAAGTATACAGCAGCTCTGATACCTTCGTTGGAATCAAGAACAACGCTAACGGATAAAAGGTCCACAATACGGCCGGCAAAAGGAACATCTTGGTAGACCATAACTGCGATGCAAACACCGCCAGAAGGGTTGCGACGCCGGCGTGCAACACGACGATGGCCGGAATCACCACCCGTTGCCGCTCCAATCCCACGGCGTCCGCCGTCGCGTAAACCCCGGCCAGAAACAGCGGATAACCGGGCGGATACCGAACCGCAGGCTCACCGCCGGCTCTGGTCAAGCCGTTCCCATCGAGCAAGTTCTCTGCCACAGGATGATAGAAGTTCACAAAATCCGGCGACGCGGGCGGCAACGCCGATTTCGGCGCGAATCGCATCAGACTGCCCGTAAGAATCGCCGACGCCAAAAACACCGCGATCCATAGCGCAAGCCAACGATGCACGCAACGCTTGCTTGCGCTGTGCGGGGCTTTTTCCGCGGGAGGAATCGGTGTTTCACAGTTCATAACCGGGATACATAAAATTAAACCAAGGGGCTGGAGTCCGTATTGCGCGACCGCAAGCCTGCTGCCGGCCCAGCATCATAACGCACACTCTCCAGACTATGCTAATTCTAGCCCATTTCGGAGCATCCGCCTAGGAAGAGGGGGAAAAAGAAAGCCCCTGTGAAACACGGGCCAACCGTTAGCTGCATCGCAATCGCTCGGCGAGCGCTTTCAGATCGGCCGAAAGCGGCATCTCGAAGTGCATCGTCTCGCCGGTGATCGGATGGAGGAATCCCAACTCGACCGCGCATAGCGCCACCCGCGGCGCACCGCTCGTGTCGGGCAGCGCCGGGCGAAACAGCGGCTGGCGATACACCTTCTCGCCGCACAGCGGATGGCCGCGCTCGGCCAGATGAATGCGAATCTGGTGCGTTCGGCCCGTTTCCAGCCGGCATTCGACCAGCGTATAGTTGCCAAGCCGCTCGATCGGGCACACGTGGGTGACCGCCCGTTTTCCGATCTCCGGCAGCGTTGTGCTGCCGCGTCGCCCGTCGCCGCGGTCGCGGACCAATCGGCTTTCGATGGTTTGGGCCGCGACGTCGCCTTCGACAATGGCCAGATAGCGGCGGCGGACGCTATGGGCGCGAAATTGTTGTCCCAGGTGTTTTTCGGCCGCCGCGCTTCGAGCAACCACCATCAGGCCGTCGGTTTCGCGATCCAGCCGATGCACCGCCCGCACCCCCTTCATACTCTTCTTTCCCTCCACCTTCGCAATCACTCTCGGCAGCAGTTCGTCGAGCGTCGGTTGTAGCTGCCGTTGGCGCGGCGCGAGGTTGCGATCTTCGGCATGTCGCGTGGTGGTCATGCCGGCCGGTTTTTCGACAACAACGATGTGAGGGTCCAGAAAGCGTATGCGCACGTCGGCCTCGCGGGCGGGCGGCGCCTGGGGATGCGCGAGCAGCTTGACGACGTCGGTCAAACGAAGCCGTCGGCCCGCGTCGGTGCAAAGATTGCCGTTGAGCATGATCCGCCGCGATTTCAGGAGCCGCCGAATTTCGGACCACGACTTGCCCGGCAGCCATTGGCGCAGCGCAGCGGCGACGGTTTGTTCCGCTTGCCGGGGCAACACCCGAAAGATTTTTTCGTGGGGATTGGGTTGCCGTTGGGCCAAAACTATGTTTCTCCGCACGCTGTTCCTATTGAAACGCGATGCAACGATTGACAATTCAACATTAAACGTCGAAGAGTGAATATGACCATAGCCGGGAGCTAACCAGCTCCCGAAATGTGTTCAAAGGCGGCATTTCCGCTCCGGGAGCTGTTAGCTCCCGGCTATTTTTTGGCGCGACATCCTCAAACGAACGCTCGCTAAATGCGCCGCAATGCTTCGTCTACAGCGTCGCTTCCCCCAGCGGGCCGATGCTAACCGTCAACGGGCGGCCGAGGGGATATTTTGCCAGCACCGCATTCAGATCGGCGACCGAAAGGTCGGCCACGGCCTGCATTTCGGCTTCGATCGAACGATACGTTCGCCGATAGACCCAATCATTTCCGACCGCAAACAGTCGCCCCCGGGGACGCTCGCCCGAAAGCACGACGCGCGAGCGCACCTTGCTTTTGGCCTGATCCAGTTCGGCCGGGGCGATGCCGTCCGCCTCGACGCGGCGGTACACGTCGGCGATGCGCCGCAGGTTGTCGGCCGTTTGTTGCGGCTCGCAACTCATAAAAGTCATCATCATGCCGGCGCCTTGGTGTTCGCTGTGCGTCAGGCTAACGTTCTCGGCCAGGCCGGGATCGACCAGTTCCCAATACAGGCGGCTGCCGGCGTCGTCGCCCAACACGGTGGCCAGCAGTTTGGCGGCGTAGCGGTCGCCGTCTTCGGCGGCGGGCCCGGCGGCAACCTGCAACACATACTGTTGCGAGGCCGTCTCGCGGGAAAGCGCGTGAAATCCGTCGCGGCCGGCGGCGCGGGTTACCAATCGGGGTGCGTCCGCCGGCTTCCAATGGCCGCAGCATCGTTCGGCGACGGCCACCATCGCGTCGAAATCGATCCGGCCTGCCGCGGCCAGCACGATATTGCCCGGCCGGTATCGCCGCTGGAAATAGTCGCGCATCGCTTCGGCGGTCAGGGCGCCGACGCTATCGACGGTGCCCAACACGCTTCGGCCCAACGGATGATCGCCGAAATAAAGGGCCCGGCATTTGTCGTCCGCGCCGAACGGCGGCTGATCCTCATACATCTGAATTTCTTCGAGGATCACTTTTTTCTCGGTGTGGAAGTCGTTTTCGCGCAGGGCGGGCCGCAAAATATCGGCCAGCAGATCAATGGCCGGATCGAGTTGTTCCGGCAGCACCGCGGCGTAAAAAACGGTGTTTTCCTCGTTCGTGAAGGCGTTGTAGTGGGCCCCCATTTCGTCGAACTCGCGATTCACGTCGTCGGCCGACCGCCGGGCCGTGCCCTTGAAAACCATGTGCTCCAGAAAGTGGCTTACGCCCGCCTCGGCGTCGGTTTCGTCGCGCGAGCCGGCGTTGACGAAGAACCCCAGCGCGGTCGAATAGGCGGCGGCGTTGCATTCGGCCACGATTTGAAGCCCGTTCGGCAGCGTGTGCTCAAGAAACTCCATGCGGCGCCTCCAACGACTGGCTGCCAAGCGTCACCACGGTAAATCCGCCGGGCGGATGCTCGGCCAGATACTTGCTGATGCTCCGGCTGTTCAGGCCGTCGATCAATCCTTCGATTTCTTCAAGCGTTCGGGCGCGGCCGAGGTGATACCAGTCGCGGCAGAGCGAGGTGCTGCGCGCCGCGCTTGATTCTTGCTGCATGACCAGCGCGCTTTTGATCCGCGCCTTCAGCCGCTCGATTTCGTGCTCCTCAATTCCCTTCGCCAGACGAACCAACTCGCCCAGGGTCACGTCGAGCGTTTGTTGGGCGCGTTCGGCGCCGGTGCCGGCGTAGCAAAAAACCGCCCCGCGATGGCGCAAGGTGTGCAGCGTAGCGTAGACGCTGTAACAAAGGCCGCGCCGCTCGCGGACTTCGGTGAACAGCCGCGCGCTCATGCCTCCGCTGAGCACTCCCACCGCGCCCCACGCCTGGAAATAATCCGGGTCGCGGTACGGCGCGCTGTCGTAGGCCACGGCGATCTGCGTCTGTTGCGAATCGAACGGCACGTGCATGTATCCGCCCGCGGCCGGCGATTCCTCGATCCGATCGGGCGCACCCGGCGCCCAATCGTCGAACAACTCGCCCACCTGTTCTTTCAATCGCGGCCAGTCGATGCGGCCGGCCACGCCGAGAATCGTTCCGTTCGGCCGATAGTAACGCTCGAATTGCCGGCGAATGTCGGCGATCGTGGTCGCTTCGAGCGAGGATTGTTCGCCTTGGACGGGCCGCCCCCACGGCTGCGGATAATGCCGCCGCCGCAGCTCGATCATAACCTTCTGCGACGGCTCGTCCTCGACCGCCCGCAACTCCTGAAGCATCGCCAGCCGCCCAGCCTCCAACTGTTCTTCGGGCAGGTGCGGACGCCGCAGCAGATCGGCGTAAATCGCAAGGGCCGCGGGCAAATTTTCGGCCACCGTCGCCCCGCTGTAGCCCGTGTGCGCGATCGAAACCGACTCGCTCCGCTCCACGCCCAGATTGTCCAAATCGAGAATAAACTGCCGGCTGTCGCGCAGGCCGGCGCCGCGCAGGGCCATCTCGCAGGTAAAACCGCTCAGCCCGGACCGATCCGTGGGATCGTGGATGCAGCCGGCCGGCGTCAGAAACGTGAACGCCGCCGATTCAAGCCACGCCATCGGCTCGGCCACCAGTACCAAACCGTTGGCATACGTATGGGAAAAGATGGGTTTGGTCACGTGGAATATTCCGCCTCGACGGCTTTGTAGACGGTTCTAAGAACTACGAATCCGACTCGCCGGTAGAGACGGATCGCGCCTTGGTTCTGCGCGGTCACTTCAAGATAGACGCGGCGGACCCCCGCCCGACGAAAGCCCGCCAAACAATGCAGCAACAAACAAGTCCCCAGCCCCGCGTTGCGGTGCGCAGGCACGACTCCAAGATTCTGGATCGCGCCCTGCCCGTGCTTGTCGCAAACGCCCTGCACAGTCCCGCAATACTCGGGCCGATGCGCTCCGCCGGCCGAGTGGACCAGCAGCCAGGTGGCCTCGGGCAAAAAACCCGGCCGCCGCGCAATTTCCGACATCAAACGCCGGCAACCGTCGAACTCGCCGAGACACGGAAACACGTTGGCGTCGTACTCGTCGCAAAAACTACGGTACTTAGCCCGGGCAAAGGCGTCTAAAAGCGATTCTTCCCAAGGCAGAAAATAATAATGGCCCGGCACAGGCGGCGGCGTCAAATCACGCCCGGCCAGACGAATCTCCATGCGGAACCGCTTGTAGTACGCAATGTCCATTTCCCTAATCTATCGGGCGGCGGCGGGGGGGTCAATCGCGGCGACTTCTCCTCGCCGCACAGCCCGCATACCAGGAAAAACGCAGCCATTCGGTAGAACATCCCCACCCGCGAAAATGCTTTACACACCCCCCGCTACCCCCATATAGTCGCATTGAGGAAATGAAAAAACGTGAGATAACTGTAGAAGCAGAGACGGTCGCTCGGAACAGTCGAGGCATGGCTCTTTCCCAGGTGTACCGTGGGCCAAACACCGAAGAAGCCGTCGCGCCGCCCTTCCGACAGCACGCTTCGTCCGGCGGAATCGCCGGGCCGGCAAGCTGCCGCTCATCTCAAAAACAACAACTCCGACGATCGCTACCGTCAACTGTTCGAGGTCGAGTCCGACGCCGTTTTTTTGGTCGACGGAAAGTCTCTTCGTTTTCTCGACGCCAATCCTGCCGCGCTGAATCTTTACGGCTACACAAAAAAAGAATTTCTGCGCCTCAAAGCCGTCGATATCTCCGCCGAGCCCGACCAGACCCGAGCGTTTATCGCCGGCGGCATCAAACACGCTCCGCTTCGCTGGCACCGAAAGCAAGACGGAACGGTCTTCCCCGTTGAGATCGTCGCCAGCTATTTCGAATCGCACGAGCAAAACATCCAAGTGGCCGCAGTACGCGATATTACAGAACGCCATCGGGTCGAAGAAGCGTTGCGCGAGCGGGAAGAAATTTGCAGCGCCATCGTTAGCCAGGCGGCCAGCAGCATCGTCTTGATCGACACCCATACGCTGCAATTCGCCGAGTTCAACGATTTGGCCTGCCGTGGATTGGGTTATAGCCGCAAAGAATTCGCCGAAATGACCCTGCCCGACGTTCAAGCCGTGTTCGAGCCCGAGGAGGTTCGAAAACGAATGGCCGACATGGTCAAGGCGGGCTGCGGAGCGTTCGACAATCGCCACCGCTGCAAAGACGGTACGATCCTCGACCGCCACATCAGCAATCGGCTCGTGCGCATTCGCGGCCGCGATTACATGGCCGCCATCTGGACCGACATCACCGAACGCAAGAAGGCCCAACGCCAATTGCAGCAGGCCAAGGAAGCGGCCGAAACCGCCAACCGCGCAAAAAGCGAATTCCTGGCCAACATGAGCCATGAAATCCGCACCCCCATGACCGCCATCCTCGGTTTCAGCGAACTCTTGATGGGACCGCATCTCTCGCGCGATCAGCAGCAGGAATTCCTCGCCGGTATTCGCCGCAACGGCCGCGCCTTGCTCGATCTGATCGGCGACATCCTCGATCTGTCGCGCATCGAAGCCGACAAGCTCACGCTCGACAAAACCGACTGCGCACTCTTGAAAATCGTCGAGGACGTGGCGTCCTCCGGCCAAATGCGGGCAAAGGAGAAACGGCTGAGCTTCGAGCTGGACTGCCGCTGGCCTCTGCCCGAGCGAATCTGCACCGACGCCGCGCGCCTGCGCCAAATCCTCGTGAACCTGATCGGCAACGCGATCAAGTTCACCAAACAGGGCGGCGTTCGTCTGGCCGTGCAATATCTTCCCCGCGACGGACCGCACGCCCAACTCCAGTTCGCCGTGTCCGACACCGGAATCGGCATCGCAAGCGATAAAATTCGCGACATTTTCCACCCCTTTGTCCAGGCCGACGGGTCGGCGTCGCGGTCTTACGGCGGCGCGGGCCTCGGCCTGGCCATCTCTAAACGATTGGCCGAGGCGCTCGACGGCCGTTTGGAAGCGACCAGCGAATTAAACAAGGGAAGCACCTTTACCTTGACGATCGACGACAACGGACCAGGTATCCCCCTCGAAGACAGAA
>CAYMQL010000022.1:0-5190 GCA_964392255.1 uncultured Planctomycetaceae bacterium
TAGAACGATTTTTTCGCCACAACGGCCTACGGCCGTTTTTTCAGAAAGTGCAGTCATAATCGAACAGTGGATGAAGTCGCCGACGGCGGACGCCGACAGGCGAAAAGAGGAGTTTGCACGTTATGGCCAGATGATGCAACACGTTCCTGTTAATTTGCCTCCCGGCGAACCACAGGGAGACTATGTTTTGACATCATTCTTCGTTGTGGACCAGGATGCCAAACCGCAGATGACCGCAGGTGCCTTTCTCTGTGGTGGTGTTGATGCTGCCGTTGACAATTGGCCGGATGGCACAGAATTCGTCATGCAGCCGACGCAGCTTACTGTTGGGGAACAACGCTTGCTGGTAGTCACGGCGTCTCCACCAGGAAAGTGCAAACAAGACGTGATCTTGGGGTTCCCTGGACACGCAGATATTGACGCATCTGGCGGGGAATGATCGTGTGTCGTAATGCTCCGAATCGCCCGATCGTCCGAAGCAGACGCCCTACCCCTTCCCCCGCTCAATCTGCGGTCGGTGCCCGCAGAGGGGGCCATCTTGCACGACTCGTTCGAACCGCGGTGTCAGTCGGACCACTCGGCCAGCATATCATTCAGCATTCATCGTTCCTCGTTTCAGAGCATCTCCACCGGGTCCACGTCGACGATCCATTGCACGTCGTCCGGCGGTTGCAGGTCGGTCGTGGCCTGGCGCACCGCGGCCCGTAGCGGCTCGCCCTCGGGGCTTTGTGCCTGAATCTGAAAACGGTAGCGACCTTTTAGCCGGGCGAAGGGGCACGGGGCCGGACCGAGTACCCGCGCGTCGGTTTTCTGCTCGTTGAGCGCCGCGGCCAGCCGCTCGGCGACGTATTTGGCGAACTCGGCTGCGACCGGCTCGGCCGGGCCGCGAATCACCAGCCGGACCATGCTCGTAAACGGCGGGTAGCGGAGCATCTCGCGCATCGGCAGTTCGCCGGCCGCGAACGCGGCGTAGTCGTGGCGCACGGCCGCTTGAATGGCCGGATGATCGGGGCTGAACGTCTGCACCAGCACCCGGCCCCCTTTCGGTCCGCGGCCGGTCCGCCCCGCCACCTGCGTAACCAGATGGAACGTGCGTTCGGCGGCGCGAAAATCGGGCAGATGCAGGGCCGTGTCGGCATTAATCACTCCGACCAGCGTGACGTTCGGAAAGTCGAGTCCCTTGGCGATCATCTGCGTGCCCAGCAGGATTTGCACCTTGCCCGAGCGAAACGCCGCCAGCGCCCGCTCGTGGCTGCCGTGAGCCTGCATCGTGTCGGTATCCATGCGCAGGGCGATCACGTTGGGGAATCGCGACCGGACCTCGGCCTCGAGCCGCTGCGTGCCCAGGCCGGAATAGCGGATGCCGGCGAAGCCGCACATCGGACACACGGCCGGTGCCGGCACCTCGTAATCGCAGTAATGGCACAGGGCGATCTGTTCCGTGCGGTGGTGCGTCAGCGCGATGTCGCAATGCGGACAGCGGACCACGTGCCCACAGGCCTGACACTGAATATGCGTCGAGAAGCCGCGGCGATTCAGCAGCAAAATCACTTGCCCGCCGTCGTCGAGCGCGGCCTGGACCGCGGCGATCATCGGCCGGCTGATGGCCCCGCGAGAAAGTCCGCCGCGGGCCTGCTGCGCGCGCAGGTCGATCGTGCCGACGGTCGGCATCGGCCGGTCGAGCACCCGCCGCGGCATTTCGACAAGTTTATATTGGCCGGTCTGCGCCCGATGCCAGCTTTCCAGCGACGGCGTGGCCGAACCGAGCACCAAAGGGATTCCTTCGGCCTCGGCCCGGGCGACGGCCACGTCTCGGGCGTGATACCGCGGCACGCTTTCCTGCTTGAACGAACTTTCGTGCTCTTCGTCGAGCACGATCAGTCCGAGGTGCGGCGTCGGGGCGAAAATCGCGCTGCGGGCGCCCACCACGACCGACACCTCGCCCGCGGCGATTCGCTGCCAATGCCAGTGGCGCTCGGCGTCGCTCAAATGGCTGTGCAGAACGGCCACCGCGCCGAATCGCTGGCGAAACCGCTCGACCGTCTGCGGCGTCAGGCTGATTTCGGGCACCAGCACAATCGCCTGCCGCCCGAAATGAATCGCCTCTTGAATCGCCTGGATGTAGACCTCGGTTTTTCCGCTGCCGGTCACGCCGTGGATGAGGATGGTTTCGTGCCGGCGTGCGTTCATGGCGTCGAGAATCGTTTGCAACGCACGTTGCTGATCGGGATTAAGCACCAAATGCTGCTCTCGCACCGCCGGCGCCTCTTGGAGTTGCCCCGTGGCGACGCGGTCGGTTCGGGCGAGAATCAAACCTTTGCGCCGCAGCGCGGCGATCGGTCCCTGCGTGCAACCGGCGGCCCGGGCCAGCTCGCCAGGGACGAGCGGTTTCTTGGAGGTCGCAAGAATTTTTAGTATTTCCGCTTGTTTCGCCGGCAAACGCATTTCGGCCATCCGCCGGACAACGTCCGGCTCGACCGACAGCAGCGTGGCCATGCGCGTGCCGGCCCCGACGCGCACTCCGGCGGGCAAAACGGCGTCGAGCACCGCGGCCCAATCGGCGAGATAATAGTCGGCGATCCAGTGGGTCAGCCGCAGCATGGCCGGTGAAAGCAGACTGCGCCGGTCGAGAACCGAGTGAATCGGTTTGAGCTGCCGCCCGCCCGCCGGCCGGTTCTCGAGCCGGACGCAATAGCCCACGACCAGCCGGTTGCTTTTGCCCAGCGGCACTTTTACGCGGCGGCCAAGCTCGACCGTCTCGCGCAGCGCGTCGGGCACAAGATAATCGAACTCCTGCGACGGGCCCGCCGACAGAACCACCGAGGCGACGAACTGCTGCGACTGATCATCGGCCTCCCACGGCTCGGGCGACGTGTCGAACAGTTGTTGCTGCGGAGAAGGCATGGGAAGGGGGCAGGGGCAGAGGTCAGGGGGCAGAGGTCAGGGGACAGGAATCATGATAGCCAGCCTTACCCCTGATCTCTGACCTCTGGTCCCTGCCCCTGCTGTTACTGTAGTTTCTTGATGCGGAGGTTGCGAAAAGCCACGGGCGAATCGTGGCCGAGGATGCTGATATAGCCCTTGGCGTTGTGCAGGCCGGGATGCGGTCGGCCGTCGATCGGCTTGTCGATTTTGCTTAGGTCCACGTCGGTGACAACCGTGCCGTTGACCGTGACTTTGATGCGACTGCCCTGGGCCAGGATTTCTTCGGTGTTCCACTGGCCGGCGGGCTTCAAGCTGCCGGACTTCGCCGGCGCGACGCCGTAGATCGAGCCGTGCAACTGATCGGGCCGGAGGATAGTCTTGTAAAAGTCGTCGTCGATAATCTGGATTTCCATGCCGGCGTACGCCGGATCGCCGTCGAGCGGCGCGCGAATGCCGATGCCGTTGTTTCCGCCGGGCGGCAGTTTGAACTCGAAGCGAAGAATGAAGTTGGCGTACTGCTTCTCGGTCGATATTTTTGCGCCGCGGCACACAAGCACGCCGTTCTCGACTGCGTAATGTTTCACGTCGCCCTGCCAGCCGTCGAGCGTCTTCCCATCGAACAGGCTGACGAAGCCTTCTTGAGTCCCTTTCGGTGAAATATCGCCGATTTGAAGGTCCAGGGCGTCAACGACGCCGACGCCCAGCAGCAAATAAGCCGCAATGCAAATCCAACGCATGGTAAATGCCTTCATGAAGCAAGCCAATGCAAAAGGATAGCGACAGCACGAATAAATGATCGCCGTTGCGGATCCCGCGGGCTCTTGCGTCATCCAATCTCAGGAATTGACAGGCTCCTGCAAATTTTCCTAGCAAGACGATTCGAAATCTCGGTATGTCGTGGAACGGCTTCAATCCAGCCCGTTTGTGGATTCGTCCACAACGAATGCGAAGCCCCTTCACGCTTTAGATAACAGCCGTTTCTGCGAAGATGCTTGATCAGCGAAGTACGTTTCATTCCACGACCACCAACTCGCATTGCGCCGTTTTTGGAAGGCCGCGAATCGCATCCCGGCGACGATCTTCGAGGATCAGGTGGATCGCTTTTGCGAGATTCTTGAGACAAGCGGCTTTGGTTCTTCCTTGACCGTTGGCGCCGGGCACCTCGGGACAATAGGCTACATACCACTTGCCGTCGCGCTCCACAATCGACGTGAACTCGTTGTGCATGGTTAATTCTCCCCTTCGCCTTTCAGCGACTCCCCATTATATTTCATCACCAATTCCGCTTCAATTCGCATCGAGGCGGCGGAAATCAACCGCCCGGCGACGGCCGCATCAGTTGCCGCAGCTCTTCGGTGGTCTTCATCGAACAGAACTTTGGGCCGCACATGCTGCAATAGTGCGACTGCTTGTGTTCCGCGTCGGGAAGCGACTCGTCGTGCATCCGCCGAGCTGTCTCCGGATCGAGCGATAAGCGAAATTGTTCGGCCCAATCGAACGCGAATCGGGCCTTGCTCATCGCGTCGTCCCGATCGCGAACGCCGGGCCGATGCCGGGCCAGATCGGCGGCGTGGGCCGCGATTTTATAGGCAATCACGCCTTGCCGCACGTCGTCGAGATTCGGCAGACCCAGATGCTCCTTCGGCGTCACGTAACAGAGCATGGCCGCTCCGTACCACGCCGCCATCGCCGCCCCGATCGCGCTGGTGATGTGGTCGTAGCCGGGCGCAATGTCTGTTACGATCGGCCCCAGCACGTAAAACGGCGCGCCGTCGCACCACTCCTGCTGCAACTGCACGTTCCGCTCGATCTGGTCCATCGGCACATGGCCCGGCCCTTCGATCATCACTTGGCAGTTGCGCTGCCGCGCCCGCCGGCCCAGTTCGCCCATCACTTTCAACTCGGCGAACTGCGCCGCGTCGCTGGCGTCGGCAATCGAGCCGGGCCGAAGCCCGTCGCCCAAACTCCAGGTCACGTCGTAATCGTGCATGATGTCGCACAGTTCGTCGAAGTGCGCGTAGAAAGGATTCTCCCGGCCGTGGGCAAGCATCCATTTCGCCACCAGCGAGCCGCCGCGGCTGACGATGCCCGTTACACGCCGCTCGATCAGCGGCAGGTGTTCGCGAAGCAGTCCGCAGTGGATCGTCATGTAGTCGACGCCTTGCTTCGCCTGATGCTCCACCACGTCGAGAAAGTCTTGCGGCCGCATGTCGACGATGTCGTCGAGCTGTTCGGTAATCTGGTAGATCGGCACCGTACCGACCG
>CAYMQL010000022.1:5200-12960 GCA_964392255.1 uncultured Planctomycetaceae bacterium
CGGCACGGCGGCGGCTTCGATAATGCCGGCTCGAACCGCGTCGATTTCCGCGCCGGTCGAGAGGTCCATGACCGTGTCGGCGCCGCAGCGAACCGCCAGAATCAGCTTTTCCAATTCACAGTGCGAGTCGCTCGTCACCGCCGACTTGCCGATGTTGGCGTTGATTTTGGTCCGGGCGGCGGTCCCAATGCCGATCGGCGCCAACCCCTTGGTCAGGTGGACGCGATTGGCCGGAATGACCATCCGCCCTTCGGCCACTTCCCGACGCACGAAATCGGGATCGAGCTGTTCGCTCCGGGCGACGGCCTCGATTTCGGGAGTGATTTGGCCGTTGCGGGCTTGTTCAATCTGCGTCATGGCGGGGCTCTTCGGACTCTGCGGGAAGGTAAGACGGTCCAGTATAGGCGTGTCTGCCGGGTCGGTCAAACATGGCGGAGCAAGCATTGCCCCGCCGGCGGCTAGATTACCCAAATTGCCCCGTTGTTTAATTTTTACCAATACTCAAGATCGTTACAACCGTAACCGATACCTTGCTCTAAAGACGACTGATTTGCGTCCGTGTCTGCGCGCTTTGGGCGGCCTGGAACCGCCCGCCGGTGAGGAACTCAAGTCCATGAAAACCTACGCAATGAACCCGCCCCTGCTTGCCTGTATTCCCGACCTCGGCGGAGCCGCGCGGCGCGAGAGCGGCGAAGAGGTTCACGCGGCCAAAAGCCGCATGATCAATCAGAAGCTCTCAGTCAAAATCTTGTCGGCCATCGGCTTGGTGTTGGTGGCGGTTGCGATTCTTCCGGCGGCATTTTTCCGAAGCAGCCCATCGCCCGATTTCGCGGTTCCGAGCGAGTCGGCGGTCGAGTGGCGTGCCGAGACGCAAGCGGCGCCGACCCGCAGCACACCGCCTCCGACGATTCTGATGGCCCAATCTTCTGCAACCGAGCCGGCGCCGGCCGAGCCGGCTGCGATGCCGAACATGCTTCCGCAAGCGAATGCTGTTTCCGAGTTCGACTCGCCGCGATCGATCGAGTCGTCGCAGATTTCGCCTTGGCCGAATCCCGCCCATCCCATTTCCGCATCCGCAGAAAATGCCGGCATCGAGCCTACGCAAGTCGGCGTGAACCAAGCGATGGCGATTCGTCCGCTCGATCCCCAAAGGAGCCGTCAATGACAACGCTCGACCAAGCGCTCATCAAGGCTTTCGGCCAACAGACGCCGCTTCCGCCCGCGGTGGCGCCGCAATCGGTCGGGGCGGCTAAAGAATCGTACCGCGAGCAGCGGACGTTGAAAAGCGGGCGCGGCGAGGTTGGAAACGAGCGCGTCTCCGAATTCCAGCCGAAGGCCTCGCCATTGCCGCCGACGGTATCTGTTGCGGCGCCATGCAATTCGGAATCGGCAAAGGCCTCGTTGAACGCGATGGACGGTCTTTCGGCCGCAACGTTTTCAGCGCCCGCGATCAGCGACCGCCTTCCAAAAGCGAGTCGTTCAGAGCAGGGAATGTCGGTGGCGACGCCCGACGGCGTTTGGGCCGCTCTGGATAAATATACGAGTATGCCGGTCGATCGATTGAGGACGGAGGGCGGAGATAGTGGAGAGTGGAGAGTGGAGAGTGGAGATAGTGGAGAGTGGAGAGTGGAGAGTGGAGAGTGTACGGCCACGATTCCAGCTCCCGAGTCCCGAGTCCCGAACCCCGAGCCCCGAACCCCGCCAACCAACTTGCAGCCGCTGAAGCCTGCATGGCGCGTAGACCATTTCACATGGCCGGGAATCTGCCGACGGTTGATGGCTCGGGCGCCTGAACAACTCGACCGGCTGACCGACGCCTTGGCGTCCGCCGGCGCCGAAGGGCGCAAAGTTCTGGTCGTCGGAGGCTGCCGTCGCGGCGAAGGGGCGACGACCTTATTGTTATGTGCGGCACATCGGCTTGCCGAACGCGGCGTCAAAACCGCGCTAGTCGACGCCGACCTCGCTCGCCCCCGGTTGGCGAGACGACTTGGCGTCGAGCCTCAGCTTGGTTGGGACGAAACCAAGGCGAGCGACGAAAACGCGATCGGCCAGGCGTTGGTCGAGGCCGCGGCCACTCGGATGGCGATTTTGCCGGCTCGAGAGCCTGCGTCTAAAACGGAACAACCCGCGGGCGAGGCCTCGCGTTTGGCGGCTTGCCTCGGCGTGTTGCGAGAGCATTACGACATGGTGCTTGTGGACCTTGGCCCGCTGGTTGATGCCGGATTGACTGAAGGGGCCGCCAGCCGAGTCGCCGCCGCGATGATCGACGGCGTCATTCTCGTCCACAACGGCCGCGTCACTTCGGAAGGGCACATGGCGGCCGTCGCCGAGCAGTTGAGCGCGATGGGCATCGCGGTCTCGGGAATCGTCGAAAACTTCGCGGCCGAGGAATGATATGTACGAAAGCTACTGGCAACTGAATCAGAAGCCTTTCGAGAACGCCGCCGATCCGCGATTCTACTATCCCGGCGAGTCGCATCAGGCGGCCCTGTTGAAGCTGCGCTATGCGATCGAAAACCGCCGCGGCGGCGCGCTGTTGGTCGGGCCGTCGGGCTGCGGCAAAACCTTTCTCACGACGATGCTGCCCGGCGTGCTTAGCGAAACCTGCTCTCCGCTGGTGCGCGTGGTTTTTCCGCAAATGCCCGCCGCGGAATTGTTGGCCTACTTGGCCGGCGAACTCGACGGCGCCGGGCCCGGCGAGGTCCGTTCCGCCGTTGCAACGAGCGTCGAACGCATCCAGCGGCATCTTGCCGCCAATCACGAGCAAGGCCGCCATGCGGTCGTGGTGGTCGACGAGGCCGACTTGTTGGAAAGCGTCCACGCCTTCGAGGCCTTGCGACTGCTGCTGAACTTCGAGCCGGGCGGAGCGCCGGCAATGACGCTGCTGTTGGTCGGCCGGCCGGCCCTGTTGCCCAATCTGGATCGAATGCCGCAATGGGAAGAACGGCTCGGGGTGAAATGTCTTTTGCGGCCGTTCGACGAAGCCGAAACAGCCGCCTACGTCGAGCACCGACTGCGGGCGGCCGGCGCCGTTCGTCCGATCGTCGATCCTGCGGCGATCGGCGCTCTTTACGGCCTGACGCACGGCATCGCGCGCCGCATCAACCGGCTGTGCGATTTGGCGCTTCTGGTCGGCTTCGCCGAAGAGCGAAACATGCTCACGGCCGACCATTTCGAGGCCGTCTGCCAAGAGCTTGTCGCTGTTGCGCCGGAGTAGCGAGGCGCGCTTCTTAATTGCACAAGAGTCGCTCTTGCGGCTATGCGGCCGTAACCGTTCGCCGTAACGGCAGCCTCGGCAGTCGGCGGGTGATTTTCCGAATTAGGCGGCTGTGCCGGCGAGGGTGGCTGCGCAGCTTGGCTGGAAGATTACATTGCAAAAACCGGGCTTTTTAGGGTAAATGCCGGGCAAATAGAAAAGATAGGCTGACATTTTTCTTTGATCGAAAGATTGTCAGTTGTGCCGTTCCCTCCGTCGAATCACTAGAAGGAGCTTTGTAACGACCGTATTGTTGTTTTTCCTGATAGGAGGGGACCGGTCATGAACGCGTTCTTACGATATGCAACGCTGCTTGTTGCAGCGGCTGCAATGTGCCAAGCGGGGTTCGCGCAGGCCGAGGTTTTCAATTGGTCTTCCGGCGGCCAGACGAGCTTCGTCGGCGAACAGAAAGCCGCAGTGCCGGAACAAGCGCCCTGCGGTTCGTGCTGCGAGGAGTCTTGTTGCGGTGAATCGTGCGATCCTTGTTGTTGTCGCTTGGGCTGCGATGCCTGCCCAAACTTCGGCATCCTCGGCTTTGCCGGGTTCGATGCGTTCAAGGGCGTTAGCGACGGAAGCTATCCGAGCAATTTCGGCGCTTTGGCCGGCTTGAATGCGGCGATGCCGATTCCCGGCCTGCGCGACTACGGCCTGGATTGGCAGTTGGGCATGAGCTACGGCGTCTACGATTTCGACGGCCGAAATGACAATCAAGCTCTCAGCCCCGCTCACTCGCAACAGCAAATTTTCCTGACGACCGGCTTTTTTCATAAAGCCCAGGAAGATCGTCGCGTGAGCTTCGGGTTGGTCTACGACTGGATGATCAACGACGAGTGGGGCGTCTATGGCACGCATCCAACCATTGGACAGTGGCGCGGTCAAATCGAGTATGCCCTTAGCGGATGCAACGCCGTCGGCCTTTGGGGCAGCGTGCGCGACCTGCCCGCTCGGCAACGTTTGCGCAACCAAGGGCTTGTGACGACCCGCGCGATCAGCCAGGTCAATCTGTTTTGGCACCACAAATTCTGCTCGGGCGCCGATAGCTGGCTCTGGGTCGGATTCCCAGAAAACGAGCGGCTCAGCGGACAAGGCAGCCTCGGCACCTGGATGATCGGCGCGAACGTGCAGGTTCCGCTGTCCGAACGGCTGGCCCTTTATGGAAACGGCAGCTACTTCCGGCCGAGCAACGCCGCCGGACCGGCCGCTTCGGTCGAAAGCGGCTACGACGTCGGCATGGGCATCGTTTGGTACTTCGGCCGCAACGCCGTCAGCCATGCGATCAACGGCAAGTGCAACATGCCGTACATGCCCGTGGCCAACAACAGCAATTTCCTGGTCGATCAGCACCCGACGTACTATCCGTAGTGCGGACGGCGTGGTGTTCGTCTGACTATGCAGCCTCCGAGGCGGCGGCGATGGCGCTGCCGCCCGGAGGCGTTTTTATTGCAATTTAATCAGCGTCGTTCTCCGCGCGCCCGGCGGACAGCGTCGCATTCATGCTGCCGCTGCGAAAACCCTCCAAATCGAGCGCGACGTACTTGAAGCCTAGCGATTTCAGGCGTTCGACCGTTTCTCGACAGGTCTCGGCGTCGGCAAATCGCAAAAGTTGTTCGGCCGGCACTTCGATCCGGGCCAAATCGCCCTTGTGATAGCGCACGCGCAGCGGCCC
Source organism: uncultured Planctomycetaceae bacterium (assembly GCA_964392255.1). Taxonomy (GTDB): domain Bacteria; phylum Planctomycetota; class Planctomycetia; order Pirellulales; family Thermoguttaceae; genus CAYMQL01. Next base: position 10,123 of record CAYMQL010000022.1, read on the forward strand.
AAAACCACGGCCGCGCAAAAAACGCTCGGCCGCGTCGATCATCGCCAACCGCTCCGGCGTGATCGGCTCGCCGTAAGCGATGCGGCTGCTCAGGCAGGGCGACGCCGGCTTGTCCCAGACGGGCAATTGCCAGAATTCAGCCAGCCGGCGGATTTCGGCCTTGCTCAGTTCGCATTCGGCCAACGGACTGCGAACGCCGCGCTCGCGGACCGCTTGCATACCCGGCCGATAGTCGTCGCGGTCGTCGCGATTGCTGCCGTCGGCCGCCACGGCCGCGCCGCATCGCTTCGCCGCGTCTTCCACGCGTGCCAGCAACTCGTTTTTGCAGTGATAGCAGCGGTCAGGCGGATTGGCCCGATAGGCCTCGGTGGACAGTTCGCCGGTTGCGACAATCTCGTGGCGGATGCCGATTAGCCGGGCGAGTTTTACGGCTTCGTCCAACTCGCCGGCGGGCATGCTGGCGCTGCTGCCTGTGACGGCTACGGCCCGGTCGCCCAACGCGAGTTGCGCCGCCTTGGCCAGCACGGCGCTGTCCAACCCGCCCGAAAAGGCTACCGCACAACTGCCGAAGCTTCGCAACAACTCCAGCAGTCGGTCGCGTTTGCGGGCAAGTTCGGCGGGGAGGTCGGGCATGGAAGTTATCAGTTTTCAGTTTTCAGTTATCAGTTTTCAGCTGATAAATCACAGTCTCGACCAAGAACTGATAACTGACAACTGAGGGCTGACAACTTCCAACAAAAAAGTCCTCCACCGCAATGCCGTGGCGATGCTCTTTTGAGAGCCCGTCATTGCAACGGAGGCGGCCTGGACTCCGGGTTGTGTGATCCGTTGCCGCACGAGGCGGTCAGCGGCTATACACGCGGCCGGAGTCTTTGGTTCAGGCGCCCAACGGGCATTCTTATCGGCTCACCAAAAATATCGCATCGGCAACACGAACATGGTAGAGGACACCTATCATCCTACCGCTTTGGGAGAACAAAGGCAAGCAATCGCATGGCCGAAAACACGGCCCCGAGAGCGGCACTATGCGTTTTTGCGAGTGTTTGGTTCCTGGTCTTGGGCTTGTGAATATTTTTGTTCGGGCCATCGCGGCGGCGCCAAGATCATTGTCAATAAAACCGCCAGCCCGAATGCACAGTAGCACGTCGGCAATACCCAACGCGGCATGCCCGACGTGTCGATGAACAGCAGCCGATCGAGCCAGCGGCCGAGAAACGAGCCGGGCCCATTGACTTCGCCGGCCAATTCGCGCAGGGCGTCTTCCCATTCGGTCAGTGGGCAAAGCACGCCGCAAAGCGATTGGACCACGACGATGACGATCATCAAAAAGTGGATCGCGCGAAACCACAGGTTGCGAACCCACCGCCAGCCGAGCGCAACGCCCAACAGAATTGCGGCCAATCCGAGTACGACGAAAGCGACATAGGCGAAATGGATCGCCAGAATCGCGTCGGCAAGAAATCGGTAGACGGGCATCATCGATATCGATCGGCCGAGGCCGGCGCATCGCGTCGTCGGCGCCCGGCTACGGAGGCACGACATGGACAACCTGATCCTCGACAAACCGACGCCTGCCGCCGGCCGCGGTTTCTAGTCGTGGATATACGTTTCCAGAAATCTTGCCAAGCGGTGGAAGTCGCTGCCCGGTTCAATGTAGCGAACCACCGTAACCAGCGTGTTCGGATCGACCAACTGGCTAAACGGCACGTAGCTCAGTTCCAACTGGCCGGCGACCGAGACCATTACGCCGTCGAGCCGCTTTTCGACCAGGGCGCGATAGGCGCCGACGCCGAGTTGGCTGCCCAGCATCACGTCGAAGGCCTGCGGCCGGGCGCAGCGGCACTCGTAGCCGATCTTTAGCCCGGTGATCTTCCGCTTCTTTCCGGTCTGCTTTGTGTATTCTTTGGCCACCAGATCGGAGAAGAGCCGGCAGAGATCGAGTTTGTTGATGACGATATGGCCGTGTTCGTCGCGTGGCACGCCTTCAATGTGCGTATGGGGTAAATACTCGGCCAGCCCCTCGGCGATGACGATGACGCCGAACTCCTTGCCTTCGGCTTCTTCGCGAACACGCATTGTGGCGACGATCCGCCGGATCACCTCGTCGAGATTCATCACGCGCCGCAGCGTGGTCTTGCCGCTCGTCGGATCGACGACCTCCTCGCTCGCTTCGTACTTGCCGGTGATGTCTTCGACGCTGATGACCAGGCTGGCTTCGCCGGCGATGGCCGCCCCATAGGCCAGCCAACCGGCGCTGCGGCCCATCGCCTCGGTCAAAAAGTAGCTGCGGGTCGATTCGGCGTCGGCCAGCAGATTGCGAATTTCGCCGGCCAGCACCTCGACCGCCGTGAAATAGCCGAACGTGAAGTCGATGCCCGAGTAGTCGTTGTCGATCGTCTTCGGCAGGTGGACGACCGGAATGTGTTTGCTTCCGGGCGGAAGATGCTCTTGGTAGAGCTTGAATTTGTTGGCCGTTTTCAGGGTGTCGTCGCCGCCGATCGAGATCAGGGCGTCGACGCCCATCGACACGAGCGCTTCGTAGACGGTCTTCATCGGCGCGGCCCGCTTCGCGTCATTCAAATGGGCGGGGTCCGAAATTTCCTTGCCCGGATTGGCCCGAGCGGAGCCGATGATGATGCCTTGGCTGTTGCGCGTGCGGCGGAGCACCTTGTGGGTGATGCGGATAAAGTCGCGGCCCTCGACCATCGGATGCTCCGGGCCGAACTCCATCAGGTGCGAGTAGCCGTGCAGAATGCCGCAAACGTCGATGTTATTGCGCAGAAACGACACGGCGGCCGTCGAAATCACAGCGTTCGCCGCCGGGGCCGGACCCCCGGC
>CAYMQL010000023.1:0-12923 GCA_964392255.1 uncultured Planctomycetaceae bacterium
GCTTCACCGCCTTGGAATCCCCTTGCCACGAAGGCTTCGGAGAATCGACGAGTTCGCGCAAATGTAGTAGAAACTTTGGCCAAAAAATGAACGTAAGTCCTTTGTTATCAACGAGTCGACCCACGTAACTCAGTAACTTGGGCTAGCACGATACCCAAGCCGGTCCTTAAAAACAAACGCACGTTGGAGCGGTGAATGGCCGTTCCAACGTGCATTGGTTGTTGCTATGCGGGGATCGCTACGTAGCGGCGACCATGGCCTCTTCGCGGTGCTGGTTCTGTTCGGCGCGGCTGGTATCGAGCGACATCTGCATCGTCACGCTCCAGCGGCCTTCCTTGTCGGCCTCGACTTGCCAGTGCGGCATGACGACGACCGATTGGTGGATCAACTCAAAACCGCCTTCCGACTGGCTGACCGTTTCGATCGGGAACGTCCAAAAATCGGTCGGCCGCGACATCTTCAGGCCGACGTCCAGCCCGAGCCATTCGTCGGTCAGCCCTAGGCCGAAGACGTTGTTCAGATCGAGCTTTTCGCCGAGTTGTCCGAGCAAGCGGCCGTCGATGTCGAAGAAATTACGCCCGTAGGCGTTGGCCGGCATGCCGGCGAAGTTCATTTCGACGGCGAAGTGCAACGGCCGGTCCTGAGGCAGATTTTCCAGCAGATAAGCCACTTGCAGCGTGGAACTGCCGGCGTCGAGCGTCAGACCCTTGGTGATTCGCAGCGGAATGCCGCAGGCGGTTCCTTCGCGGAACAGTTGCACCTGGATGCGATCGGGATTGCGGCGGATGCGGGCTTCGTACTGGCCGGCGAGGAAGTCGCCCCGCTGCGGCGCGGCGCCCGCGGCTACCGCCTCCAGCGTCGCGTCGTTGTCGTAGAACAGGTCCAGAAGGCTTTTTCGAGCGTGGCCGTCGTATTGCAGCCGCTTGTCGAGGTCGGGCTGCTTGAACACCACGCGGTCGTGGATGCTGGCGATCTGCTCGTTGTTTTGTCCCTGGCCGGCGAGGACCTTGAGATGATACGCCTCGGGCCGCCGGGCCAGCGTGGCCAGCAAGTTGTGCCGAATGCGGCGAACGTCCAGTTCCAACAACTCGCCGCCGCGGCTGGGCGCCACCAACGCCATCAGCTTGTCGTTGGCCAAGCGAACTTCCTGCCGCGCGTCGAAATTGAAATCGTCGGCCGCGGCCTCGATCCAGTTTTCAGGCTTGCCGACGGCCTGATCCAACAGGTTGTCGGCGGCAATCAGGTGTTGATACACGGCGTTGCGGAGATGCGGCAGATAAAGGCCGCCGAACGCGCCGTGCCAGTAGCTGCAATTGCACTGACCGCGATAAAGCTCGAATCGGGCCTGCTCGACCCGCTCGGCGTTGGCCGGCTCGCCCGCCGCCATCGCATCGAGCGTTTCCTGCAATCGCCGGCTGACCATCATCATGCGGGTGTACATCTCGTCGGCTTCGGGATACTTCGCCTTGAAGTTGCGCCAGAAACCGCCCCGCACGAATCGCCGCAGCGACGTCCAATGCGGGTCGTCTTTCATTTCGCGTTCGATCCGCTGATATTCAATCAGTTGCTCGGTCGGCAGCGCCCACTCGGTCATCTCGCGGTAGCTGCAATCGGGCAGATAGACCTTGCCGACCGGCGGCACGTTGTCGAACGCCTCGGCCAGCGTGGTCGTCTGAATCCAATCCTGGTTCTTTTCCAGGGCGTCGAAAAACCGCGCCAGCCAGCCGTTTTCGTAGACGTGTTTTTTGGTTTCGGGCCAAACGCCGAACTTTTCGCCGTCGTCGCCGAAGACCGCCACCGCGTTGGGATGCTCTTCGGATAGCTTGGCCAGATGGTCGATCGTCTGTTGCGGATCGGCGAAGGGAATCATGTATCGCAGCGGTTCGCTGCCGGGAAACACCGACAGTACCCGGCCTTCGTCTTCGGTCAACAGATGGCCCGCCAGTTGCGACTCGTCGAGGCCGGCACACTTAAAATGGAAATCGTCGAGAACCGTGTATTCAATGCCGGCGTCGACCAGATCGCGGGTCATCGACTGTTCCCAGACGCGCTCGGGCACCCAAAGACCGCGGATCGTTGCGCCCAGGCGATTTTGCAGCCAACGGGTGTAGCTGCGAATCTGGCCGATGCGATCGCGCGAGGGAATCATCGCCAGGATGGGCTCGAAGTACGCCCCGCCGAGGATTTCGACGCGCCCCTGTTCGACGAGGCGGGCGAGACGGTCGATGTAGTCGGCGCGATGCTCGGCCAGCCACTCCATCAGCGAGCCGCTGGTGTGTAAAACCACCTTGAGCGACTCATAACGGTCCAGCAGGTCCAAGAACGGTTGATAGCTGTCCTCGAACGCCTGTTGAAAGACGTTATCAAAATTGCCAACGGGCTGGTGATTGTGGAGAGCAAGGACGAAGCGGATGCGGTTGGGCATGATCGGGTTGGACAGCCATCCTTGCCTGTCGCGAGCGTTGTTAGTCCCCTAATCGGTACAGGCGGCAAACGCGCATCGGCGGCTTGCCAACAGGATCGGGGCGTGGCGTAGTAGGAATAATTTCTTATTCGGCAACCACACCCCAGTTTATCCAGTCTGCCTGGCCGGAAAAGTTTGCGGCTGCGCCGTTTCGACTTCGACTTCTCGGAGGAACGCTGCCGCTTGTTCCGGCGGTACCGGGTTGATGTAGAAGCCGGTGCCCCATTCAAAGCCGGCCGTCTTCGTCAAACTCGGCATAATCTCTATATGCCAGTGATAATGGCCCAGCTCCTGCGTGTCAAAGGGGGCGGTATGAACGATGTAATTATACGCAGGCTGGTCAAGAGCGGCCTCGATCTTGACGATCACCTGCCGCATGACGCCCGACAGATCGTCCACCTCGTGCTTCTGGATGTTCTCGAAATGGCTGGCGTGGTTTTTCGGCAGAATCCAGGTCTCGAACGGGAAGCGGCTGGCGAAGGGGCAGAAGGCCGTGAAACCCGGCGTATCCAACACAATCCGCTTCTCGGCGGCCAGCTCTTGTTGGATCATATCGCAATACACGCAGCGGCCGCGATAATTGTAAAATTCCAACGAACCGGTCATTTCCTCCCAGACGTTGATCGGTACGATCGGCGTGACGATCAATTGGCTGTGCGTATGTTCGAGCGACGCGCCCGCTGCGGCGCCGACGTTCTTGAAGATCATTCCATAGACCAGCCGCGAATCTTTTTTCAGGTCGACGAGCCGATCGCGATAGACCCAAAATACTTCGCGAAGCTGCTCTTCGGAAAGCTCCGAGGTGCTGATCAGGTGGCGGGGCGATTCGATGATGACCTCGTGGGCGCCGACGCCGCGCATCATATCGTAGATGCCGTCGCCGCGTTTGTTCAGTTGGCCCTCGATTTCCAGAGCGGGAAACTTGTTGGGCACCACGCGCACGCGCCAACCCTCGCGGTTGCGCTGCGTGCCCGGTTTGCGATAGGCGAGTATTTCGTCGGGCGTTTTGTCTTCGTGCCCCTCGCAGAACGGACAGAAGCGGCCCTTTTGGCGCTGCGGGGTCGTGTCGAAGTCGTGCGGCCGCTTGGCCCGCGAACTGGCGATGATCACCCAACGTCCAACGATCGGATCTTTGCGGAGGTCTGGCATGGAGAGAGATTGGGGATTGGGGATTAGGGATTGGAACAAGGATGAAGGAGGAAGGAGGAAGGATGAACTTTGAGAACACTTCATCCCTCATCCTTCATCCTTCATCCTTTCTTTTTCACGCTTGCCACATAATCAATTCATAGTCCGGCGAGGGCACTGCGGTTTCGATGGCTCCTTCGTGCGGCACGCGCTCCACGGGCTGCTCGTCCTTGAGCAGCTCGACGTAAAAATGGACCGGCTCGTCGGTTTTGCGCCCGATGCTTCGGAAGGGAACGGCCAGCTCGAAGAGTTGGTCGGCGGCGGCCGTTGCGTGTCCGCCTGCCACGATCGAACCGTGCCGCCACAGCCGCACTTCCGGCTCCTTGCGGCTCGGATTGGCGACGACCAGTTCGATGCCCGCCGGCTGGACGAACACCAGTCGCAGCGCCTGAACGTCGGCCAACTGTTCGCGGACCGGGCCGCCGCGCGCGTCGAGGCGAACCAGCAGCCGCTCGGTGTCGAAGCCGAAATACAGGTCGGAAATATAGCCTTGCGTAACCATGCTCATGGTTCCGCGCGAACCGCCGCAAGCGTAATGCCCCGCGTTGATCCACTCGAAATAGCTCCGCCGCCCGTCGACTTTGACGCTCAGCAGGCCGGTGGGCTCGATGTAGGCTTGAACGTGGCGGTGTCCCTGGCTGATGGGCCGGGTCAATTCCGTGGGCGGCTGCTCGTCCAGAACCAGATAGACGTTCTGCAAGTGTTTGCGGAACAAGCGGTCGAACAGTCCGTCTTGCGCGCTGGAGTGGCTGTCGCCGAACCACCAGAACCAATCGCTGCCTTCGGCGATGTAAAGCTCCTGCCAGGCGCGGGCGATTTTTTCGGCCGGCTTCGATTTTCGCGCCGTCACGGCCGCCAGCCATTGCCGCGTTTCGTACAGGGCGTCCCATGCCTGATTGCACTCGGGATGCCCGATCCAGATGCCGAAATTGTGCTGAATCCAACTACCCGGGAACACATGACCCAGCTTGTCGCCGGCCGGATGCTTGGCCAAATAGTCGACGATGCGCACCGGCTTGATTTTTGGATGCTGAACCACGCGCCGGTAAATGCCGCGCAGAAAATCCACGCCGGCATTGGGATAGTATTCCCAACAGTTCTCGCCGTCGAGGATGATGCTGACCAGGGTCGGCCGATGGCCGGCGTTGCCGCCCGTGGCGTTGCCGATCGCTTCCAGCTTGCCGATGAAATCGTCGACGGCGTGCTGCGGCGCGTAGCGCTGGTAATGGAAGCCGATCTGATCGCTCATGGCGTGGTCGCGGAAGACGAACTGGACGGATTTGCCCTGTTCTTCCACTCGCCAGGGGCGGTAAAGCATCTCGGGATTGCGAAGATAACCGTTGCCGTCGCGCGAGACCCAGCCGTCGGTCGAGCAGGACAGGATTTCCTCGTCGGCGCCGAGCCATTGGATTCCCAGATCGGCGACGGCGGGAATCATGGCCTGGCAAACCGAGCCTTCCGAAGGCCACATGCCCCGCGGCTTCTGTCCGAACAGCTTCTCGTGAAATTCGACGGCACGGCGCAGATGTTCGCGGGCGTCCTCGGGATATCCCTCGAGGTGTTTCGGGAGCATTACGTTGGGCATCGCCCGCCGCGCAAGCCGCTTGTCCCACAACAGCGGCAAAATCGGATGGTAAAAAGGCGTTGTCGTAAGCTCCAACTGTCCGCGTTCCAACAGCTCGCGATGCAGCGGCACGACCTGTCGGAGCAGCTCCATCTGCTTGTCCAACAGCCACTGTTTTTCTTTCTCCGTCCAACCGCGGCCCTTGTCGCGAAACTCGGCCAGCGATTTGTCGTGTTCGAAGCACAGGGGGTGCATCCACACCAGATTCGACCAGCATTGCAGATCGACGATGTCTTTTTTGTTGAACCGCTTGCGAGCCCGCTCGGCTGTGTCGACGCCCATGCCGCGCTTCTTGAACAACTCGAAATAGCGCGGATACGGCTGGATCATCTGATCCGGATGCACCATGAAGAAATTGTCGAGCAGATAGTAGGCGTCCTGCTCGCTAAGGCCGTCGGCCGGCAAGTGCGACACCCGTTGGTGCGTGTCCTGGTGGCCGCCCTCGGTGTAGGCCAGCAATTGCTGCAACAGACTGGGCACCAGATTGATGGTGGCGTGCAGCTCGGGCGTTTCTTTCAGCAGCATCGCCATGCCCCAGTAGTCCTTGGTCCCGTGCAGGCGGACCCAGGGCATGGGGTTTTCGGCGGCGACGTCGTCGGGATAATACGGCTGATGCTGATGCCAAAAAAAGGCCAACGCGACTTCGTGCATGGCGATCCTTCACCTTGATGAGATTGCAGATGGATGATTGTTGAGTGATGATTGTCTGTCAATTCGATCATCAATCAACAATCATCGATCTGCGCCAGCGTTCCTTCGCTCCACGGTTTTTTGATATAGCTCGACGTATTGTTTCGCGCTGCGGGCCCAGGACCAGTCCTGCGCCATGCCGACGGCCGTCAGCTTGCTCCACGCCTCGGGCCGGCGATAGAGGTCGCAGGCCTGACGCAGACAATCGCTCAGCGCCATCGCGCTGTATTCCTGAAACACAAACCCGCTGGCGGCGGCGTTCGGGGCGTGCGGATCGAAGCCGACAATCGTGTCGGCCAGCCCGCCCGTCGCACGGACCAGCGGCACCGTGCCGTAGCGCAGGCTGTAAAGCTGGTTCAGGCCGCACGGCTCGAATCGGCTCGGCATAAGGAAAATGTCGGCGCCGGCCTCGATGCGGTGGGCCAGCGGATTCGAGAACCCAAGCCGCAAGGCGACGCGCTGCGGGAATCGCTCGGCCAGCGTTTCCAACAGCGCGTGGTACTTCAACTCTCCGGTGCCCAGAATGGCCCACTGCACGTCGCTGGTCTGCACCCAGCGCTGCATCACCTCGGCCACCAAGTCAAAACCCTTTTGGTCGATCAACCGGCCGACGATTCCCACCAGCGGCGCGGCCGGCTCCTGGGGCAGGCCCATCTCTTTCTGCAACGCCGCCTTGCAAAGCGGTTTGCCAAGTCCCACCGTGTCGGCATTGTAATTGGCGGCCAAGTGCGGATCGGTCGCAGGGTCCCATGCCTGCAAATCGATGCCGTTCAAGATGCCGGACAAAACGGCTTGCCGATGTTGCAACACGCCCTCCAGACCGCAACCCAACGGGCTGCTCTGGATTTCCTGAGCGTAGCGCGGACTGACGGTGCTGAGCGAATCGGCGAACACCATGCCCGTCTTCAACAGGTTCAGGTTGCCGTGAAACTCCATCTGCCGCCAGTTGAAATATTTCCAATCCAGGCCCGTCAGCAGCATGTCCCAGTGCCAAAACTGACCTTGGTAGGACAGATTGTGGATCGTCAACAGACTGGCGATTCGCTCGTAGCGCGGCACGGAATGGTATTCGATTTTCAAGAACGCCGGGATCAGGCCGGTTTGCCAGTCGTTGACGTGGAGCACGTCGACCTGCAAGTCCAGCAGACGGACGGCCTCGAGCACGGCGCGGCTGAAAAACACGAACCGCTCGCAGTTGTCGACGTAGTCCTTGCCGTCGACGCTATAGAGCTGGTCGCGATCGTAGTACTGGTCTTGCTCGACCAGATACACTGGCACGTCGCAGCCGGGCATGGTGCTGCGCAGCAGGTGGCCCGTAACCATCTTGCTGCCGATCGGCACGATGAAGTCGATGCCCAGCGGCTCGATCGTTTGGCCGCAATAGCGGGTCTGGCGGTAGGCGGGCATAATTACGGCGGACCGATGGCCCAACCGAGCCAGCTCGATCGGCAGCGCGCCGCAGACATCGGCCAACCCGCCGGTCTTGGCAAAAGGCACCGCCTCGCTCGTAGCCAGCAAAATATTCACCCGCGGGTTCTCCGTTCGTTCTTTCGTACTGCGCGTGATTCGGGCAAAGCGTACTTTGAATTCGTTTCTGTTGCGAAAAACTCCAAATCAGTAGGGTGCGTGCAAGCACACACCCGACCAAGGCTTTCCGCAACAAAAACGAATTATGGCCGATTTTCGCTCCGCACAACAGGCAGACTCGGCGTAATCGTTAATGTTTCTCTGTGTCGCGCGATATTTCGTATATTCAACAAGTGCCCTATGTTGCGCAGTTTGTCAAGAATAGACGGCGCGCAGCTTCCCCCTGCTTACGCTATCGTTACCATCGGAACATTGCCGGCAGCGGTTGAGCTTTTCCAGCGTCGCTCTTACACGTCCCATGCGAGGCCGCCTGCGAATCCGCCGCCGGAAGCAGCGCAAGGCGGGCTTGTGGCTATTCCAGGCCGTTGCGCAACACATCGTCAAGCGGCGACAGATCGGACACGCGCCCGTCAACAAGAATCCGCTCGTACTGGCGCAATGCGTCTTGAAGTCCGCCGACCACGTCATGGCATCGCGAGGCGACGTTGTTCACCTCCCAGCGGTCGTCGGGCTTGGCATAGAGTTCGGGCTCCCCGTCGTCAACGCGGAGATACCAGGCGGGCGTGCGAATGGCCCGCTGCAAGCCCAAGCCCGACACGCATAAGCGATCGCGGAGTTCGGCGGTCTGCGCCCGCGCAATCGGCAGAAGGCTGCGGGCGGTGGACGCATCGGGCGGCTCGGCGGCGCCCCACCAATCCAACAAGGTCGCCCAAAGATCGGCCGGCTCGATCAGGGCATGGCTTCGAACCATTGCACCGACGGCCTGCGGAAACCGCATCATCCAGGGCACGTGGACCAACTCGCCGAACAGGGCATGGTCGCACACACCTACGCGGCGGTGCTCGCCCAACGGAAAACCACGCGCGCCGTGCAGCGTCAACAAAGAATCGCGCGCGATGGGCAGGCCGTCGAGATACTCCAACGTAGCGCCCAGACATTGGTCCAACAGCGCGATTTGGCCGGCGTAGGACTGCGTGATGCCCAGCAAGTCGTCGGGATCAAAGTCCGGCGGCAGCATTCGATCGGGGACCGCGGCCGCATCCGGCGGCGGCGGATCGCCCTGCTCCCAATAGGCTTGGCGAAACTCCAGCGGCGCGTCCCACGCCATGCCCAGTCCGCCCAGGTGGCACCACAACAGAAACGGCTCTCGGGCCGATTCCAGCCAGTTGATCATCTCGACAAAGCAGCGGGCGAAGTGCGTCTGCTCGATCTGATCGGCGATCTGCGGCTGCCAGGGCGGATCGATCTCGATCAACTCGTCGAAATCCACGGCCAGCGGATGCCGAGCCACAAGCGGCTCGTCGGTCAGCAAGGCCGTTGTTACGCCGGCCTCGCGCAGCAGCGCGGCCAGTCCGGGCCGAGGCGACGCCGGTTCGGGACACAGCGCATGCAACCCTTGCCAATACGAGCGATACAACCGGCCCAGGTCGGGCGAATCCACGAGCGCCCGCTCGAACGCCAGCGACTGGCTGGCCAGCCGGTCGAAGGCGGGCGTATGGATCCATGCGTTGCCGTACGCGCCGAGATAGCCGGCGTGCAGTCGGTCGATGACAAGACAGATGGCATTCATACCGCGATTGTAACGAACGCACAGTCGATACGAAAGAGAACGAGGGACATTCGCCCCACGAAGACGGCCTCTTTACATCAGAAAAGCGGTTGCTCCGTGGACTTGCCCCCGCCCTTGATGCAGAGCTACAATAGATGGGATGGGTGAGATATTGCAGATCATTCAGGAGCTTGTTCATCGCGAGGATGTCAGAATTTCGGCTCACGGTTATGATGAGTTGGCTGAAGATGGCATTCTTGCCACGGAAGTCGTGCGGGGTCCCTTCATGACAATGAAACACACAAAACTGGTGCGTGAAGGACTCTATGTCGCCGAAGTAGACGTAGACTTGATCGAAACCGATCAGGCTTGGTCGCCTTATCTTTCTTTGCCGGACGCTCGCAGACTTGACGAGGCTCGCGTTGCCCTCAAGCGGGGAGATGTGGCTTGCGCAGCGAAGCTTGCTCGGGTATACCGACTTACGCCGATACAGGCAAGCTAGAGCAGGCGGCTTTCCAATGGAAGCAATTGCCGTCATCGCCGCACTCATAGGGCTGATCTGGGGGACTGTCTTCCTGTTGCGCGGCGGGCTGCTCGGCGGTTGTCTGGCGGTGTTGTTGGCGGGAATCTGCTTCAGCGTCCCGTTTTTCAAAATCGAACTCGGTCCCGTGCCGCTGACGGCCGATCGCGTGTTGCTGGTGCTGTTGGTCGGGCAGTATGTGATTTGGCGTCGCTTCGGTTGGGCCGATCCAAAACCATTGGGCAAGCCGGAGTGGATACTGCTGGCATTTTTGGCCGTGCTGGTCGCAAGCACCTTCCGCGCCGACTGGCAGGCGAACCGCTACCAACCGGTTTCCTGGCTGATTCTCTACTATCTGATGCCTGCGGCGATGTATTGGATCGCGCGGCAGACAAAGATTTCGGAACGATCGGCACTGGCGATGTTCGGCTTCTTCGCCCTGTTCGGCGTTTATCTGGCCCTGACTTCGCTGGCCGAATATTTCAAGCTGTGGGGGCTGGTTTTTCCCAAGTACATTGCGACGACGGCCGCCGACCCGAACGCGGAATTCGTCGGCCGGGGTCGCGGGCCGCTACTGAATCCGATCGCCAACGGCGTTCTGCTGGCCACTTGCCTCGGAAGCGCGTTGATGTGGTGGCCGCGGTTGAACCGTGCGGGGCAACTGGCGCTGTTGGCCGCGTCGCTGCTGTTTCTGGCCGGCATCTACTGCACGATGACCCGCAGCGTTTGGATGGGCGGCGTGCTGGCCTTGGCTCTCACGGTTGGATTGGCGCTGCCTTGGAGTTGGCGCGTGCCGCTGGTCTTCGCCGGGGCGCTGGCCGGCGTTCTGCTGATTGCGACGCAATGGGAAAACCTCGTAAGTTTCAAGCGAGACGAAGCCCTGGGTGCTGAAAAAACCGCCGAATCGGTCGAGCTGCGTCCGATCATGGCCCGAATCGCCTGGAACATGTTTCGAGATCGTCCGCTGCTGGGTTGCGGCTATGCCCAGTACGGAACGGAACACAAAAACTATCTTTCCGACCGTTCGACCGCGTTGCCGTTGGAGCGCGCCCGCGGCTATATTCCGCACAACGTCGTTTTTTCGCTGCTGACCGAGACCGGTCTGGTGGGGCTGGGGCTTTTTGCGGCGATGGCGTTCTATTGGACCGGCGACGCCTGGCGGCTGTGGAAGAATAGCGTTGCGCCGCTATGGGTTCGGCAGACGGGCTTGCTGCTGCTGGTTGCGCTGGGCGCCTATTTCGTCAACGGCATGTTCCACGACGTATCGGTGCAGCCGATGATGAACATGACGCTGTTCTTCCTGGCAGGCGCGGCCTCTGCTCTACGCACGAGTTCATGCAGAGCGGCCGCCGGCTAGTGTTTGCAGCGCTCGTGTGATCGAAAGATGACCGTTGCCATGTCCATTGACGCGGCCGGTCGGCGCGGCGATGGGGGGAGCGGCCGGTGCGTCGGTCGGCACGTTCAGAAACACGATGCCCAGCCCGGCGAGCAGTCCACCGAGCACGCCGCAAAGGGCAATGACGATCCGGCCCGGTCCGACCGGATCGGGTCCGGTGTCGGGCGCGTCGATGCGGCTAAGGAGGTTGGCGGCCTTCGCACTGGCTCGGGTGGCCTGGGCCTCGGCCAGATTCTGCTCGGCCCGCTCCAGCAGCAACGACCGGCTCTTCACTTCGGCCACCTGGTTGGCGTACTCGGCCCGCACTTCGGCCAAGCGTTCCAGGCGCTCGTTGGTCTTGGTCAGTTGATTTTCCAACAAGGTCTGACGGTTGGCGATGACGCGCAGCTCGACTTCGACGCCGCGGCGAGCCAGGGCCAGCTCTTCGTGCAATCGGCGGCCGGTTTCGACCTCGGCTTCGCGGGCGGCCTGCACGCGGGGATGCTCGGCGGTCATCGTTCCAAGCAACGTGGAGGTGCGTAGCTGGGAGTCGACCAAACCGTCTTTCAGCCGCCGGAGCGACGGATACGCCTCCAGCAGCCGGTTGGGCGTGGCGACGAATCGCCCCGGATCGTCCTGGGCTTCGGTCAGAACGGTCAGAAGTTCCTGATGCACTTTTTCGGCGGCGGCGTTCTCGCGGAGCTGGGTGCGGATTTCCTCGCCGCTGCGGCGCAGGGCGCTGTCGCTGGTGGCCATCTCCTGCATGGCCCGCAACTCGGCCAGATCGCTGCCTAATCGCTGTTCGGTCGCCGTCAGCGCGGCGGTGGCCGCGTCGAGATCGCCTTTCGCCAGATGGACCGTCTTGTTCAATTCGTCGACCATGCTTTCGGCCTTGGCGTCGCGGATTTGCTGGAACCGCGTTTGCAGCCGGCGAAAGATGGCTTCGTTCAGGGCGATGGATCGGGCGCGGTCGTCGGCCCGCACCTTCAAGTAGAACACTTCCGTCTTGCCGAACTCGGCGCCCTTGGGCGGAACCAGCACGACATGCTCGGCGGCTTCGACCATGTCGCGATCGGTCGGCCAGGCCGCGGGATCATCGCATCCGGCGGGCGGTCCGATTTCGCGCAGCGCAGACTCCAACACGCCGCGGCTTTTGGCGACTTCGAGCAGCGTCTCTTGGACGGTTTTCATCTCTTCGGGATAGCTGAACTTGCCCGGGGCCTTCTCTGCATTGGCCGCCTCGTTGCGAACGATCAAAGCCTGCGAGGCTTCCCACGTGGCCGGACGCACAAGGGCATAGGCCCCGACAATTGCGGCAATCAGCAAAGCCGGCACAAGCCAAAGTCGGAGATGCAACCGGAGCAGGCCAACAACTTGCCGGGGACTGGGGATGGCGGGCGTAGTGGGATGCATGGCAAAAACGCTCGAAAGGGATGCAAGGGGACCCGATCTGGCCGAAGCGGCTGTCGGGACGACCTGGTTGGAATGCAAAGCCGATGCCAGCCTTGCAAAACAGCGTTTCAACAGAACGCAACCCTTTAATTTCAATCGCTTTACGACACGCGATCGTCGGCAGCCGGAGCAACCGGCCGCCGGGGCGTGTTGCTTTCGGTCAACGCAGGGTGGTCTGCCGGCATCATGCCGCCGGAATCGTTTCTGCGGTCGGGTATGTCCGAGTCGCCGAAAACCGCTTGCTTCTCGTGCAGTATGACAGAGAGTTGTCCTAGTGCGGTCGCTAACAAGGTCGCAATTATTCCGTTTTTGTCCCCGGACTACCGAAATGCGTATTGTTCGCTGCACAACCCTCGATGCGCTTTTGCCGTACGCCGACGCTTGGGATCGGCTTAGCGGGGGCGTGCCGTTTCGCACCTCGACGTGGCTCTGGAATTGGTGGCGCCACTACGGCCCAAAGCATAAAGCTGACGA
>CAYMQL010000024.1:0-5808 GCA_964392255.1 uncultured Planctomycetaceae bacterium
CGTTCCCCAGCGGCCACGCCTCGATGGGTTTTTATCTGATGGCCCCAGCCTTCGTGTATTACCGCCGCCGCCCGCGGCTGGCACGGGCCTTCCTGCTGCTGGGGCTGGGCGGCGGAATGATTATGGGGCTGACGCGGATGGTTGCCGGAGGTCATTTTCCCAGCGACGTGCTTTGGGCCGGCGGAATCGTTTACTTCGTCGGTCTGGCCATCGCCGCGCCGTTCGGTTTCGGCCGCGGAAGGCCCATTTGGGGGTGAACCATCTCGCAAATGCCGCGTAGAATACACGTATAATTCACTAACAGAAAGGCGACATCAATGGGCGGTTGGTTATATGCTTATTGGGATTACTTTTTGTTTATGTCCCCCGCACTCCTGCTGGGGATTTGGGCTCAGATTCGCATTAAGGCTGCGTATGCCCAGGCACAGCGGATGGCTGCGCCGCTGAGCGGGGCAGCAGCCGCGCGGCACATCCTCGATTCGGCTGGGCTATCGAACGTCCAGATTGGCGAGGTGCCCGGCCATCTGTCAGACCACTATGACCCGCGAGACAAAACGCTGAACCTCAGCCCGGAGGTCTATCGTAGCCGGACGCTGGCGGCGGTGGGCATCGCGGCGCACGAGGCCGGCCACGCCATCCAGCATGCCGACGCATACGCCCCGCTGATGCTCCGCAACGCGGTCGTGCCGACGGCCAACTTCGGCAGCAACCTCGGCATTTTGTTGATTTTCTTGGGCGCGTTGTTCAACATGAATCAAGCGCTCATCTGGGCAGGCATCGGGCTGTTTGCCACGGTGGTCGTGTTTCAGGTGATCAATCTGCCGGTCGAGTTCAACGCCAGCAGCCGCGCCAAGGCCCAACTCGTCGGCCTGGGCATTATCAACGATCAGGAACTGACCTATGTCAACAAGGTTTTAAGCGCGGCGGCGTTGACCTACGTGGCTGCCACGTTCACGGCGATACTGACGCTGTTGTACTACATTACCCGATTCACCGGCAACAGCCGGGATTGAAGAGAGTGGAGAGGGGAGAGTGGAGAGGGGAGAGTGGAGAGGGGAGAGAGAAAAATAGAACGGGCGTCGGAGGCAGAATCCTTCTGCACCCGACGCCCTCGTCGCGCGACGCACTTGCAGCGAGCCGCAAAGGGGACGTTCGCGGCCCGCGACATACAAAGCGGATAGGACTACTTCACTTCGTCCATTTTCACGGCCCGACGCTCGGCGGCCGAAAGCAGCGCGGCTTCCAGAACGCGCTGCGTTTGATAAGCGTCCTCGAAATCGGGGATCGGCACGGTCGGATCCTCGCCGGCCAGCACCTTGAGGATGTCGAACGCCTGGTTGGTGAATCCGTGTTCGTAGCCGATGATGTGGGCGTCGGGCCACCAGTTGGCCACGTAGGGATGGTCGCCGCCGTGGGTACACATGATCGTGCTCCAACCCTGCACTGCCCGGGGCAGCGTGGCGTCGTAGTATTGAAGCTCGTTCATCCGCTCGAAATCGAACTTCAGCGCGCCCTTCGTGCCGTTGATCTCGAAGCCGTTGCGATTTTGGTTGCCGGTGGCCTGCCGGGCGGCCTCGAAGCTGGCCACGGCCCCGCCGGAAAATCGGGCCAGGAACAGCACGGCGTCGTCAACCGTAACCTTGCCCTTGCCTTGGCCCGATAGCAGCGTCCGCTCTTTGATAAACGTCTCGGCGATGGCGCCGGCGATTTCGGTAATCTCTTGGCCCGTGACGAAGCGGGTCATGTCGATGATATGGGCGTTCAGGTCGCCGTGGGCGCCGGAGCCGGCCAGCGACTTGTCGAACCGCCACACCAGCGGGACCGACTCTCCGGCCCAGTCTTGCAGATAGGTTGCCCGGACGTGCAGGATCTGCCCCAGCTTGCCTGCTTTGACCAGTTGATGGGCCAAAGCCACTGCGGGGCACCGGCGGTAATTGAACCAGACGAACGTCTTGACTTTAGCGGCCTTGGCGGCTTCGGCCATCGCTCGGGCGTCGGAAAGCGAGCCGGCGATCGGCTTTTCGCAGGCGACGGGCTTTCCAGCGGC
Organism: uncultured Planctomycetaceae bacterium; assembly: GCA_964392255.1. GTDB lineage: Bacteria > Planctomycetota > Planctomycetia > Pirellulales > Thermoguttaceae > CAYMQL01. Next base: position 2,048 of record CAYMQL010000024.1, read on the forward strand.
GATGGCGGCCCGAGCCACCGGGGCGTGCATGTAATTCGGCGTCACCACGTCGACCAGCCCGATCTCGGGCGAACGGACCAGCGATTCCCAATCGGTCGAGGCGTTTTTCCAGCCCCAATTGTCGGCAAACGCCTTGGGATTTTCCTCCGGCTGGCCGAAAACCGTGTGCATCACGGGCATGATCGGCGGTTTGAAGAACTTGGCCACCTGTCCCCAGGCGTTCGAGTGCGAACGGCCCATAAAACCTTGTCCGATCAAGGCGACGTTCATAGTCGGCATCGGGTGCTCCTTTCAGACGTACGAGTTGGCGAGTCGAGTCGAAATGTTTATAGGACGATTTGAAAATGCTGGCAAGGGGCGCAATGGAAAAATTGTCGCACCCACGGTCGCCGCTCAGTCGAATACGAAAAAATCACGCAAAACGACCTTTCGGATTGGCATTGATTTTCCAAAGCGATTGCAGCTATACTCCCGCCTTTTAAGGGGCGTATCCCTTTGTCGCGCATAATGATGCGCGGCGACTTGCGGCCGGACGGCCGCCGCTGAGCAGGGAGGCTCAACGTGACCGAATATCTGTCTGGAATCTGGCGTCTGCGATATTTCTGGATGGCGCTGGTCCGCAACGATCTGCGCAGCCGCTATCGCGGTTCGATCCTCGGCATCGGCTGGTCGATGCTGCATCCGATCGCCATGACGGCGGTCTTGTGCGTCATCTTCGGGCCGATGATGGGGCAGCCGTTGCGCGATTTCGCGCCGTATATCCTCACCGGACTGACCTTTTGGAACTTCGCTATGGCGGCCGTGACGCAAGGCTGCCACTGTTTCTTTCAAGGCGAGACCTACATTCGACAATATCCGGCGCCGCTGGCGATTCATCCGCTGCGAACCATCCTCGGGGCCGGCTATCACTTTGCGCTCGGGCTGGTGCTGGCGCTGGCGTTCACCTGGTGTTTCAAGGGGCCGGGCAATTTGTCCGTTCTGCTGACTCTCGTTCCGACCTTGATCTTGCTGTTCGTCGTCGGCTGGTCGCTGACGGTTTGCGCCGGCGTCGCCAACGTCATGTTTCAAGACTTTCAGCATCTGATTGCGGTCGGAATGCAAGTGCTTTTCTACATGACGCCCATCTTCTGGATGCCCGAGCAATTGTGCGTGCAGCGTCCCTACTTGGTCTGGCTTGTTCAGATGAATCCGTTCGCCATGCTGTTGGAGTTGGTGCGCCAGCCGCTGCTGTACGGACAGCTTCCTTCGACGTGGGCCGTGGGCATGAGCGCGGCCACCGCGCTGGCGGCCGTGACCGCCGCTTCGCTGGCGCTTCTTAAATTCGAAAAACGCATGATATTTTACCTCTAACGAAGATATGTCGCTGATTCAACTCGACGACGTCGGATTGCGCTTTCACGTGCGGCAGCTTGGCCGCATCAGTCTGAAGGACTACATCCTCCACGGTTTCTTTCGCCGCTCGAAAAAGCCCGGTTTCGACGTTCAGGCCCTTGAAAACATCAATCTGACGGTCAACTCCGGCGAGCGTTTGGGAATTATCGGCCACAACGGCGCGGGCAAAAGCACGCTGTTGAAGCTGATTGCCGGCATTTATCCGCCGTCGGCCGGTCGCCGTCGGGTCAACGGACAGATCAGTTCGCTGTTCGATATCGCCTTGGGTTTTGAAGCCGAGGCCAGCGGCTGGGAAAACATCCGGTTTCGCGGCTATCTTCAGGGCGAAACCCCGAAGTCGATCCATGCGAAAGTTCAACCGATCGCCGAGTTCAGTGAGTTGGGCGATTTTTTGAACATGCCCGTGCGCTACTACTCGGCCGGCATGAGGGTTCGGCTGGCTTTCTCAATCGCGACGGCCATCGAGCCCGACATTTTGATTATCGATGAAGCGCTTTCGGCGGGCGATCTGGCATTTCAGGCAAAAGCCCGGCAGCGGATGCGCGATCTAATGTATTCGGCCCGGGCCGTGATCGTCGTCAGCCACGACCTGCACTCGCTCGATTTGCTGTGCGATCGCGTGTTATGGCTCGATCACGGCCGGATGCAGATGCTCGGCCCGACGAAAGAAGTCATCGCGGCCTATACCCAACAAGTCAAGAATAACGCGAAGCGTCAAGCGGCATGAGATTTCGTTGATGACCCGCGCGTAAGGAAACGCTCGGACAAAATCGTTTCGGCAATGGATTGCACATGGGCACGTGGGCGTTGATTTCGCTGGTTTCGTTGGCGGCGTCGCTGTTGCTGACTTCGGCGGTGCGGGCGCTCGCTCGCCGCTGGGGCGTCGTCGACCGGCCCGACGGACGCCGCAAGCTGCACGGGCGGCCGGTTCCGCTTTGGGGCGGCGTGGCCGTCTACGGCGCCGTTGCGATCGGACTGCTTTCGGCCCGATTCTTTGCCGGCGGCGCCAGCCCGGAACTGGCCGAGCTGTCGACCGCGTGGATGATCGCGGCCGGCTTCGTCTGTTTCGTCGGCGCGATCGACGACCGCTACGATCTGCCCTCGCGCGTCAAGCTGATCCTGCAAATCGTCGCCGTGCTGCCGATCGTTTTGTTCGGTTACTACGTCGATCGGATCGTGGCCTTCAGCTATCCGATCGAATTGGGCTGGCTGGGCGCGCCGCTGACCGTCGTTTGGCTGGTCGGCTGCATCAATGCGCTGAACCTGATCGACGGCATGGACGGACTGGCTTCGATCGTCGGTCTTTCGACCGCCGCCATGACCGGCGTCATCGCCGCCAGCGAAGGCCATCCGCACGTGGCCATCATGGCCGCGGCGCTGGCCGCGGCACTTTTGGGATTTTTGATGTACAACCTGCCACCGGCAAGCGTGTTTTTGGGCGACTCGGGCAGCATGGTCATCGGCCTGAGCGTCGGACTGCTGGGCATCCAGGGTACGATGAAAACCTCGACCACGCTGGCCATCACCGCGCCGGCCGTGATTATGACGCTCCCGATGTTCGACATTATCGCCGCCCTGGTGCGGCGGCGGCTGACCGGGCGGCGTTTTGACGCGCCCGACCGGCTGCACATCCACCATCGGCTGTTGGACCGCGGCTGGACTCCGTGGCAAGTGCTTTGCCTGATCGGTGCGGTTTGTCTGACGACCGGCGCGGCTGCCACCGCGGCCACGATCTTCCGACGCGACGCGCTGGCTTGGATTACAGCGATGAGTTTGATCGTGCTGATGATCCGCCTGCGGCTGTTCGGCTACGAGGAGTTCGCGTTGGTCAAGCGGGCGGTCATACGGTTTCTGAAACCATACGCGGCCGTGCCTAAGCGTCTTGCGGGCGTTTTGGGAGGCCGGCGATTGGAGCCCTATGCTCAGAGCATGAACGCCGTATTCCATCGCCATGATTCCCAATCTCCGGCCTCTGACTCCCGACCCCTGACCCCTGCCCCCCTGAACCCTGTCCTCTGGGATCTGCTCGTGCGCGAGGCCCGCAATTGGGATATCTGCCGGTTGGAGTTTTCGCTGCTGCGCGATCGGCAGCGGCGTTGCATTCGTTGGATCGACCCGACGACGCCCGGCCTCGAGGCATGCGACTGGTCGCTGTCGGTTTCGCCCCAAACACCGCACGGCGAGGAATGCGAACTTCGCGTCCACAGCGTCTCGCCCATAACCGAACCAAGCGATTTGGCCGTACTCAGTTCGTTGTTGGATAGCTTTGGCGCCCATTTCGCCGCCCATAGCGAACAACTGTTCGGCCCCTCGGTGGCCAAACCGCTCGCCGCCGACCAGCGCCGAGCGGCGTAGGAGTGGCTAGTGGC
>CAYMQL010000024.1:5908-6987 GCA_964392255.1 uncultured Planctomycetaceae bacterium
AGTGGCTAGAGAATACTGTCGTGCCGCCTTCAATTCATCCTTCATCCTTCATCCTTCATCCTTCCTTTATGTCTTTCGACCTCGACATCGGCGTCATCTATACCGGCGAGCGCGAGCTGATGCCGCGGCTGCTGGAGACGATGTCGGCCTCGGGCCGGGGGCTTCAGATGCGGCTAATTCTGGTCGACAACGCTTCGGACGACGGCGTCGAACCGTGGCGCGACAGTTTCCCGCAAACCAAAATTCTGAAAAACCATCGCCGGCTGAACTATGCCGCCAACCTGAACCGGATTCTCGACGCCTCGACCGCCCGATATACGCTGTTGATGAACACCGACATGTATTTCGATCCGGCCGAGCAATGTCTGCGGCGCATGGCGGCGCTGATGGACGCGCAGCCGCAGTGCGGGCTGGCCGGCTGCCGGCTTTTTCATGCCGACGGTGCCGAGGCCCGCGCCGCGCGCCGATTCCAAACGCTGCGGCTTCTGCTGGCGCGGCGGTGCGGCATGGGACGCTGGATGCGCCGCACGCTTGAGCATCATTTTTACGCCGAACACGCCCCGGACGAAACCTGGGCGTGCGATTGGGTCTCCGGCTGTTTTATGATGGTCCGCCGCGAAGCGATTCAGCAGGTCGGCCGTTTCGACGAGTTGTATGGCAAGTATTTCGAGGACGTCGACATTTGCCTGCGCATGGCCCGGGCCGGCTGGCAGGTGATGTATCACGGGGCGGCGTCGTGCTATCACCTCGAGCAGCGGGCGAGTAAAAACCTGCTGTCGGCCGACCTCTGGCGGCATGCCCGCGCGTATCTGCGTTGGCTCCGCAAGTGGGGGGCACGCCCGGCGACGATGCCGGTTGTGCCGGCCGCGCGCCGCGCCGCGGCTTGACCGTCGCCGCCGAGCAAGCTAGAAAATGGGAGTGGATTGCAGGCGGCGTTGCGATTTGCTTTGAGCACAGAAGTTTAGCGGCCGACGGCACGTCGGCCCCCCCCATTTAGGAAAAGCCAAGTGGCGCCGGGCCCGGAAACCAAACAAAAAAGGCGATTTGTACATGACCCGGTTGTGCGGTGGCGCTAGGGG
>CAYMQL010000024.1:6997-12704 GCA_964392255.1 uncultured Planctomycetaceae bacterium
CGGCGTTGCGATTTGCTTGGAGCACCGAAGTTTCGCGGCCGCCGGCCCGTCGCCCGCACCTTGACGGCAAGGCCGACGTGCCGTCGGCCGCTAAACCGAACCATCATGGCCTTTGTGACCTTCCGCGTGTTGGACGGTGCCGATCGGGGACGCGTCTTTGCCGACGTGCCCACGCCGTTGACGATCGGCCGCGAGGAAGGCAACCCGATCCAACTGAACGACGACCGCATCAGCCGGTTCCATCTGAAAATTCAGGACGACCAGAGCAAGATCGTTCTGACCGATCTTCAAAGCACCAACGGCACGCGCGTCAACGGCGAGACGGTGCAGATTTGGGTGCTGCGGCCCGGCGACGTCGTCATGCTGGGCCGAACCATGCTGCTGTTCGGCTCGCAAGAGGAGATCGCCCGGCGTCTGGCCGCGCTCCGCGGCGTCGATCTTTCGCAGGGCGTGACGCTTGGGGTCGACGAGTTCGAAGAGTCGCCGAGCGAAGCGGCGTTGGATTTCGAGCTGAACTTCAGCGAAGAGCCCAACGCCGAGGTGCTGCTGCACACGCTGGCCCCGCCCGAGTTGCCCGGCGGCCTTTCGCCCGGCCAAGCGGCCCAAATGGCCGAGGTGCTTCAATACGTCAGCCTTCGGATGCGCAGTCTGTTGCGGTCGGTCAAGCCGAAGCCCAAAAGCGCGCGCGTAACGCTCGAACAGCGCGAGTGGCAAAACCTGATCGACCTACAAGAACGTCTGGCCGGCTATCTGCGCCAGATCGGCGAGCCGGGCGAGTGACGGCCATCCCGCAAGTCCCCTCTCCCTTTGGGAGAGGGTTAGGGTGAGGGCTGTGTTTCCAGGGTCCCCTCTCCCTTTGGGAGAGGGTTAGGGTGAGGGCCTCGCTGCACGGCTCTTGACTCCACCACTGCCCTGTTGCCGGCAAGTCACCACCCGCGCCGATCGACTTCGGCCCGCAACTCGTCCTGCTCCCGCGGCGTAAAGGCCGCCAGGGCTTCGTCGGTCAGTTCGCGGTAGATTTCCTCGGGCTTGTCGAAGTATTCCGCGTCGATCTTCCGCAGGGCCGACGTCTCGCGTTCCGTCAGCCCAATCTTCATGGCAAACATCGCCATGCCAACACTCCCCATCCATCCTGCCTGTTTGACCGCGGGCATTATGCCCAGCATCGCGCGCAGTTGCGGCACGGCCAAATTCTGAAAGGCGATCTCCTTGTGCAGCGCCCATTGCTCGGGCGTAAGTACGGCCTCGATCTGCTTGCTGTGTTCGGCCGTTTTTTGCTGCCGCTTCTCGCCGATGGCCTTGCGACCATCCTCATCCTCAAGCGATAGCTTCTGCTCCTCCTGCCAGAACTCGGCGGACGACTTCCAATAGGCGGTAATGATCTCCCGTATGTGCTCACACTGCTCGTCGCTAAGCCCCAACTCCTCGGCCGCCCCCGAGTCGGGCATGTGCGACGGCAGCACCGGGTAGGGATAGGTTGAATAATTGCCAAACTTCTCAAGCGACTGCCGTTGGCGGAGCGCCGACAACTGTTGTGGCGTCAAGACAAACAGCATCTTTTTCATCTTTTCGCGAGTCACGCTGCGGAGCCGGCGGTCCTTCTCCTTCTGAAGCCGGAGTTCGAGCGCCCGCAGCTTCTCCTGCCGGTCCTTCGATACGCCGAGCCTCTCTAAAACTTCCGGCTCGAACATCACTCCGCCGCCGAACGCAAAGGTGCGGAACGTCAGGTCCTTGAGCGTTCGCAACTGCTCGGGCGCAAGCACGTCTTCGATCTGCCGACGGGCGTCGCCCCATTGCCGCTCCAGTTCCTCGACGACCTCTTGCGAAAACGGCGAGCCGAGCGATTCGAGGTGCGTCGACCGAACCGACCCATCCCGACCCGACCTTGTATTCTCTTCGCTCATCTTCTTTTGCGAGTCCGCCTCGATGTCGTCCAGCGTCTTGCCGGCGATCCGCCTCCTCTCGGGCCAGTACTTGGCCGAGATGTCCTGCAATTTGGCCCGCTGCTCGTCCGAAAGATTCAGCGCCCGCTCAACCGACGGCTGTGCGAGCAACTGATAGGCCGGCAGATCGATCGCCCCGGGCATGGTGATATTCGCCGGCTGCCCGGGCTGCCAATTTGTGCGGCTGACATCCATCCGGCCAATTCTGGGAGACAGCGTGCGAGCCTTATAGAAGTCGAAGAAGCCGTCGGCGCTTCGCTGAACGACGACAACATGAGGCCCCCAGAGCCAGTAGCAGAGCTTATCGTAATCATAATATTCCAGCGGCGGCCCCTCGGTTCCGATCCAGGTCGTATTGCCCCGGACGAGATGGAAGCGTCTGGCATCGTGAGCAGCGGCCTGCTTGCCGTTCGGATTAACCGCCTTCTTGACAGTTATGACATCCGCCGACAACTTGGTAGGCGTAGTTGCTTTGGGCTGTGCTGCGGGGCTTACTTCCTTCGTGGTCTTAACAGTAAGTTGTCCACCATCACCGACATTGTGGTTCGCTACCGCTTTGTTCCTTTTCAAACGAAAATTGTAGGTCTGCTGGCCATCGGTGGCTGTCAGTCTTCTGGAAACGGCTGATTCGTATCCCTGGGCCTGGACACGAACATAATATGCCGGGCAAGGTTCATCCATTCGGATTTCGTAGACGCCATGACATCCTTCGATAAGGTTATTGTGGATGACACTGGCGCCGCGTTCCCAGTCAGCGTCCAATGAGAAAGAGAAGCGATCGATTGGCTTGCCGGTTTGCGCGTCGGCGACAGTTCCACGGATCGCCAACTCGGGCTGGAGGATGACGTTCTGTTCTTCTTCCGAGGTCGCAAGCGTCTGCTTCTTCCTCATCCACCCCCTTGCGACAAAGCCCAACAGGACTTCATCATGAGGAGCACTGTCCCAAACGAAGCGACCGTCTTTACCCACGGTCACACCATCGAGGCTAAACCAACGGATATTATGCCAAGATTCGATAAATACCTTCGCCGGGTGAACTGGGACGCCCTGTTGATCTACGATCCTCCCACGAATGGTTGCCCCAGGCTCCAACGTGAATAGGATAGGCTTGTTCTCTAGGGCGATGTTGATTTCCCGAGACTGGGGAGCATAGCCCTTGGCCCATACTACGATCCTTCTATTGCCAAGATGGCATTGTTTCAACTGGAAGCGGCCTTGGGCGTCGGTCTTGGCTTTGACATCTGTGATAGCACCGTCATCAACTGCTGAATACGAGACTTTGACGCCCTCGATAGGGCTTCCGTTCTTGTCTACGACCTGGCCATCCACAAGCCCGCCCCGTTTTAGGGTGAGAACATGTTGGAACTGCTTCATCTCCTCCAATGTGTCGGCTCCTGTGGAGATAAAATCTGGATGTCGGACGGAAATGGCTCCTCCTGCCATCCTCTCCGGCATAATGTTGCACCGCCACTTGCCATACTGGTCCGACACAACTTTCTCGATAAGTACCGGGACAGTTCCATGGCTAAAATGGGAGTTAGCGTCATGGGCCTCAATCTCGACAGTCGCGTCGACCACGGGGCGTCCCAATTCATCTTGCAGGTTGCCCCCAATGGAGATTCCTCTTTCAAACTGCAATGTGAGACGTTCAGGGAAACTCTGTGGATATTCATGAGGTTGCCAGACAAGACGTCGTGGAGCATAGCCATTTGGCCGAACGGTCACGGAGAAGATACCTGCAAGCCTGCGAACATTCTTGATCTCGACGCTCGCCTTTCCATTGGCGTCAGTTCTGAGAGTTGTGTTGATGTCCTGTCTCTTGGTGTAGTCGTAGGCATGAACAGCGATTGGAACATCAATCAGGGCGTTGCCCGAAATAGAATCGATTGTCCGAAGGCCCAGTTTGATATCATCAGATGGCGTATTTAACTCTGAATGCGATCTATCCTTATCGCTGGAGGTTGGTTCCTGCAGCTTCTTATCCTCGGCATATCCAAGCCGCAACAGCGCACAGGGGAGCAACAGCAGCGTAGCGAAAAACATTAGGGCGTAGCAGGTTTTTCGCTTCAGGCTGCGGCGGTTTCGGGCGGGATCGAGTATGGCCAATACTCGACCTTCCAGGTCGGAGGGGCTGGCCATCGGCAACGCCACGTGGCTGAACAGGTGCAGGCCGCGCATCTGGCCGGCGATGCCTACCAAGTGCTCGGCGTAGTCGGGCGGCGCAATATTCGCCGAAAGGACCGCGTCGTCGGCCGCCTGCTCGCTGGTTTTGCGCATCTGCCGGGCCGCCACCCAAACCAGCGGATGAAACCAATAGGCCGCGCAGGCCACTCGGCCCAACAAGTGCGTCAGACAGTCGGCGCGGCGGATGTGGCCCAATTCGTGCAAGAGCACGCTGCGAATCGTCGCCTCGGACCATGCCGCGCTGCTGAGGGGCGCCAAAATCACCGGCCGGCGCAGGCCCCAAGTCATCGGCACCGAAACTCGGCTGCACTTGCGGACCTCAACCGGACGGCGGCAGCCGGTTTGACGCAACAACTGCTCCAAAACGTGCGGCCAAGGCGAATCGCCCGCCGATCGGGCCCGCCGAGCCACGTGCCACGCCCCGACAACGCCGACCGCTAGCCAGGCAAGTCCAACGACCGTGCCAACGACCCAAACGGCGGCGAAAAACACTGGCCACGACGGCATGGCTTGATGAGTGATGGAATGTTTTGGAGACACTGGTGTTGGCATTGCTGGTTGGGTGCCACGGTTGGCTTGTCCAACCGTGTCCCACTCACTGCTGGGCATGCCGGCAGCGGCACCAGTCGCATCCGGCGAAGGGGACAGTCCCATTTTCGCGGCGGCAAGGCGAGTTGGCAAATTCTGATCGTCTCCGCCGTGAAAATCGGGACAGTCCCCCGTGGCCGACATCGCCGGCGGCGGCAGGATGGCCCAGCGCCAGGCGGGAAACGCCCAGTAGAACGGCGGAATCAATAGCGTTCCGGCCAGCGACAGCGTCCAGACCAGGTGACGCATCGCGGCCGACGACCGCCGCATTGCGACGGCGACTGCGATGGCCGCCAGCAGCAGCACGGTTACGCGCAGCAAGATTTCCAGCAGTTCAGTCACGGCTTTTCTCCTTGTTTTTGGCCTGGCGGATCAGCCGGGCCAGCCGTTTTAGCTCCGCCTCGGACAGGTTGGCCGACGACATGTCCAACAGGGCGGCCATCGCGCTGGTGGCCGAGTTGTTGAAAAACGTGCGCAATAACTGCTCGATGGCCGATCGCTTGGCCTTTTCCGCCGAGATGCACGGCGAGTAGACGTAGCGCGGGCCGTCGCTCTGATGGGCCAGATGGCCCTTCTCTTCCAACACCCGCAACAGCGTGCGGACGGTCGAGTAGCTAGGTCGGTCGGGCATTTCGCGGTGGATTTCGCCGGCCGTAGCCCGGCCGCGGCGATAGACGATTTCCATGATCTGCCGTTCGCGCCGGCTGAGCGCCGCCAGGGGAGATTCGGCCATCAAAGCACCTTGTAGTAAGCGGAAAAGGATCGTTTGAACGCCGCACACAAGTGCTAATAATTTAGCACAGTGCGTAATATTACACACATCCGATTTTTTGTCAATGCCGAGCGAGCGAAAAAAATGCCGGCTTGTTCGGCAAGGCAGAAAATACGGCCGGACGAGCCGCCCGCGCCCCCAAGGCAAATCATGGCCTTCGGAGCCCTAGGCTTCGGGGTTGGGCTCGTGTAAAATACGGCCGTTCTAGCCGTTTCAGGGG
>CAYMQL010000025.1:0-6035 GCA_964392255.1 uncultured Planctomycetaceae bacterium
AAATAATCGACATCCCACAGTCCGGAAAACGCGGGCTGTATGTGACACAGAACGGCCGGTACGGCCCCATCAGCCGTGCCTGGGTGGTCCCGGCGAATCCGCAGACCCCGGCCCAGATGAACATCCGCGCCATCATGACGCGCGTGGCCTTGGGCAGGTGGGTGTTCCGGGCTTTGAACAGCGGAGTGAATTTCGGCAGAATATAGGTCAACAGAAAAATCGTCACGCCGCCGGCAAGCACCATCATGACGGTCGGATAGGCCATCGCCGCGCGCACCTTGCCGCGCGTCTCGGCCTCTTTGCGAAGATAGCCGGCGATGCGTTCGAGCATCGCGCCCAACGAGCCGGTGGCCTCGCTGGCCTTGACCAGCGAGACGTAGAGCTTGTCGAAATGTTTTGGGTGACGGGCCAGCGCCGCCGAAAAATCTTGGCCGCCTTCGACCTGCTCCTTCAGGTCTCTCAGAACGCGGCGCAGGCTTGGGTTCGCCTCTTGCTCCAGAATGCCGGATAGCGCCGTCGAAAGCGGGATGCCCGTGTCGACCATCACGGCCAACTGGCTGGTGACGTAGATCAGGTCGTTCCGCGAGATGCGGCGAGGAAAGAGCGGCTCGTCGGCCGCTTCTTCGAGTTCGAGCACTTGGAAGCCGTCGCGGCGCAATTGTTGCGTGGCGTCTTCGACCGAAGCCGCGTCGACGCTGCCGGTGTGGGTATTGCCCACCGAATCGCGCACGCGATATTGGTAATTCATGGCCGCTGTTTTCCGTTCCGCGGCGTAGGCGCCGCGGCTAAACGTTAGCCCCCGCTACTCTCCCGCCGCCGCCGTCACGTCGCCGACGATGTGAAACACCTCTTCCAACGTGGTGATGCCCTCGCGGATTTTGCGGAACCCGTCGCGGGCAAGCGTAATGATATTGTCGGCCTGTGCGATCTGGCGAAGATTGCCGATCGTGGGATCGGCCACAATCGCGTCGCGCATCCGGTCGCTGACGACCAGAAGCTCGTGGATGGCGAGACGGCCTTTGAAACCGGTGTTGCGGCAGTCGCGGCAGCCCATACCCTTGTGGAATTCGGTAATGTCGTAGCCCATGCGCTCGAGGGCCCTGCGCACGGTGCGCGGCGGTTCGTAGACGGCGCGGCACTTTGGACAAATGCGCCGCACGAGCCGCTGCGCCAGCACCATGTTCAGCGCCGCCCCGATCAAATACGGCTCGACGCCCATGTTGATCAGCCGGGTGATGGCCGAGCAGGCGTCGTTCGTGTGCAGGGTGCTGAAAACCAGGTGCCCGGTCAGCGCGGCTTGGATGGCGGTGCGCGCCGTTTCTTCGTCGCGGACCTCGCCGACCATGATCACGTCGGGGTCCTGGCGAAGCAGCGTGCGCAGAGCCTTCGGAAACGTCATGCCGATCTTCGCCTGCACCTGAAACTGATTGATCAGCGGCAAGTGGTACTCGATCGGGTCTTCGACCGTGCAGACGTTGTTCTCCATCGAGCTGATGGCGTTCAGCGCGGCGTAGAGCGTGGTGGATTTTCCGCTGCCGGTCGGACCGGTCACGAGAATAATGCCGTTCGGGGCGCGGATGTTCTGCCGGAATGCGTTCAAAACATCTTCGCCGAAGCCGAGGTCTTCGAGATTGAGCGATACGGCCCGGGTGTCGAGCACGCGGATGACGGTTTTTTCGCCGTGCGTGGCCGGAAAGGTGCTCACGCGAAGGTCGATCTTGCGGCCTTCGAGCATCACGTGGACGCGGCCGTCCTGGGGCAGCCGCCGCTCGCTGATGTCCATCGAGCCCATGATCTTGATGCGGCTGGTGACGGCGTTGAGCAAGTGCTGCGGCACTTCGAGCGATTTGTGCAGCCGGCCGTCGATGCGGTAGCGCACCCGCATGCAGCGGTCGGCGGGCTCGATGTGGATGTCGCTGGCCCCTTCTTTCACCGCGTTGAAAATGATGTAATTGACCAGCCGGATGATCGGCGATTGGCCCGCGATTTCCTCGACGTCGCCGATGTCCTCGATGGCCTCCTCGATCAGCGTGACGTTCGTCGTGTCCGAGTCTTCGATGATGTCGTCGATCACAAAGACCTTCGAGTGCGGAAGGCCGGCGATCGTGCGCCGGATGTCTTTCGCGCTGGCGGCGACGATCTGCACCTGGACGTTCGTCAGGCCGCGGATTTCGTCGATCAGAAACAAGTTCGAGGGCTCGCATACGGCGACCGTCAACACGCCGCGAACCAAATACAGCGGCAGCACGAGATTTTTTTCGACGTATTCGCGCGGCAATATGTCGACGATCTTCACGTCGAGCAAACGATTATCGAGCTTGGCGTAAGGCACCCCGTATTCGGCCGCCAGACACTCGACCACCTGGTCTTCGGTGCAGTATTCGAGCTCGACGAGAACCTCGCCCAAGAGCTTTTTACGGCCCTCCTGCTTCTGCCGTTCGAGCGCAGACTGCAAGCCGTCGGGCGTCAGATAGCCCTTGTCGATCAGCAGGCTGCCGAGGCGGCGCGGTGCGAGAACGGCGGTGTCCATGGGGAGTTATCAGTTGTCAGTTATCAGTTGTCAGTTATCAGTTTTCAGTTATCAGTTTTCAGTATCACGGTTGTGCCGGTCAGCGGTAACTTTTCACGGCATCGACGACGCTGTCGAAAACTTCTAGTTGTTGATCGAGCCGCGTGATTTCGAGTATTTTTCGATTGGCGGCGTTGGTCGTTGCGACTTTGGCCTCGCCGCCGCCGTCGCGCAGCTTGTCCTGCACGTTCAGCAGGCTGACCAGCCCTTTGCTGTCGAGCGACTCGGTGGCGTCCAGGTCGAGCACGACGTTCCGGCGGTCGAGCGCGGGGACGTACGCCTCGAAGGCGTCGCACTGCTCGGCCCCAAGTTCCTCGGGCGTGTGGACCACGATCACGTCGCCGAATATCTCAGTCTGAAGGTTCATCGCGCATTCTCAGCGGTCAGTGTGCGGCCGTTACGGCCGAAGGTTCTCCCAAAACGCTCTCGACGCGCTGCAACAGTTCGCGGGGGCTGAACGGCTTGGCGATGACCGCCATGACGTTCCATTTCGCGGCCAACTCTTCTTGTGATATCTCGAAACCCTTGGCCGTCAACATGAAGATCGGCATATCGGCCGTGGCCGGCGATTCTCGGACCCTTTGGATCAAACCGAATCCGTCGAGCCGCGGCATCTGGCAATCGGTAATCAACAGGTCGGGCCTCTGTTGCTCGATGGCTTCCCAGGCCTCTTGGCCGTCGCCGGCGATTCGCACGTCGTAGCCGGCCCGTTTCAGCTTGAACTCGGCCGCCCGCAAAATATGGATCTCGTCGTCGCAGAGCAAAATGCGTTTTACCATAGCCTCACCTTCTCACCCTTCCTTGCCCGCGCAGGGTAGCGTAACGGCGAACGTGCTGCCTTGTCCCAGTGCGCTTTCGACGGCGAGTTTGCCGCCGTGGACGTCCTCGACGATGTGTTTGGCCAGGGCCAGGCCCAGGCCCGTGCCTGCGGCCATCTCCTTGTCCTTCTTGACGCGATAGAACTTGTCGAACACGCGCCGGCAGTCCTCTTCGCTCAGTCCGACGCCGGTGTCTTGCACCTCGAACCGCACCATCGAGTCGACCAGTCGGCTTCGCAGGGTCACTTTGCCGCCGCCGGGCGTGTATTTGACGGCGTTGCTCAGCAGATTGATGGCGGCCTGGAGAAGCATGTCGCGATCGGCGACCACGCCCAGGTAAAGCGGGCTCAGGTCGGATCGCAGCTCGATGTTTTTGGCCTCGGCCGACGGCTGAACCACGTGCAGGGCCTCTTCGAGCAACTCGTTGAGCGAGCGAGACTCCTTGCTGACGTTGACCACGCCGGCCTCGATCCGCGCAAGGTTCAGCAGGTTGTCGACCAGCCGCTGCAAACGGTCGGTCTGGCCGTTGATCACGCTTAGGAACTCTTCGCGCGTGGCTTCGTCCTCGGCGTCGCCGTCGGCCAGCAGCTCGACGTAGGCCTTGATGCCGGCCAGGGGCGTTTTCATTTCATGGCTGACCGACGAGACGAACTCGGCGTTGCGTTTTTGGAGCGTTTTCTGGTCGCCGATGTCGCGGAGTACGGCCACGGCGACTTCGTCGGCGCCCTCCGCGTAGTCGTCGGCGCGGTCGGCGCCCAACTTCACGGCGGTCGCCCGATACCAGTGCGACTGGCCCTGGTCGTCGGCGATTTCCACCTCGTCGACGCGCTGCGAAGCGGTTTTGCGCCGGCGCGTCGCGGTCAACAGTTGCACAAGCTTCTGGCAACGGACCAGTTGCGCCAGGGCCTTGGTCTCAGACTTTTCGGGCTCGATCCGGAACAGTTGCTCGGCGCTGCGATTGGCCAGCACAACGTCGTCGTAGTTGTCGATCGCGAGAATCGGATCGGCAAGCCCGGAAAAAATGCGGCGAATCCGCGCAGCTTCGGTTGCGGCCCGGCGGCTGCGAATTTCGATCGCCGCCTGGGCCTGTTCGAGGTCTTGCACGCGACGGTGCAGTCGGACCATTGCGTCGCGCACCTGATCGACGGCGCCGGCCCAAGGATTTTGCGGCGGCAGCGGCGGAAGCCCGCCGTCGATCGATCCGGCGTAGGCGTCTTGCGCGCCGAACCGGCAAAGGGCTTCAAGCCGCAACTGGGCGGCGCGTCGGGCGCGCCGCTGCGTTCGTTCGAGCACAAAAACCGATCCGACCGCCAGCGCCAATCCGCCGCCGAGCGCGGCGGCGCGCAGCGGCCATGACTCGGTCCCGCCGAGCCATGCAAAACCGAAACCGACCGACAGCGCAAGCGACGCGCCGGCCAGCCAATTCGCAAGTCTCAGGTTGTTCATCGTGATTCGTCGAGGCAACGTTCGTTCAACAGGATTCGCAAGCAATATGTTTAGCGCAGTATGCGCGAGCAATACGTTTAGCAGCCGACGGCACGTCGGCTCGCTCGAGTGCCACTGGCTCTGCCAGTGCCGGGAAATCTCCGCTCATTTTTTGCACTGACGCAGCGAATGGAACTTTGCGCGAGGTGAAGTTTGTGCTGACTCAGCACTGGCAAAGCCAGTGGCACTCGACTTCAACCGGCAGTTAGCGAACGATCTTGTATCTCGAGTCTAAAACTTGAGCCTGTCGGAAGTGGGCTTCCGCGGCTTCGTTCTGACCGAGTTTCGCCAACGTCCATCCCAGTAAAAGGTAGGATAGCGCACTCGACTTGTCCAACGAAAGTGCTTGCTGGAGTGCAACTTGGGATGATTTGAAATCGCCCGTTCGATAGAAGGCCGCCCCCAACATCCGGTGGACCGCCGCCGAGTTCGGAAATTGCTTGGCGGCCGGCGTCAACAGGGCGACGGCAAGCTGGGGGCGATTGGATCGCAAGGCGCATGCCGCCCCAGAGATAGGAATTTGCGGATTATCGGGGTTGGCTGCGGCCGCTTGGCTGAAAAACTGCAACGCCGCGTCGGGGTCGCCCTCGGCCAGCGCCTGCTCTCCCTTGTGCAACAGGGCGTCGGCCGGACTCGCAGCCGTAGCGCCGTTATAATCGGCAAATGCGGCGCCGGTGCGCAAATTGGCGCCCGACGCTTTCGCCGCCGCATATTCCAACGGCAGGCATGCGTCGGGCCGCTGGTCGGCTACGTCGGGAATTCGCATCGCGGCCGTCGAAAACGGAATCTTCTCGCCGATGCTTTGCCGCGCGCTCTGATAGGCGACGGCGAAGGTTTCGTCCTGCGGGCTCATCTTGGCGGCACGCTCGTAGTAGGCCAGCGCCTCCTGCGACTTGCCCTGGGCGTCGAACGTCAGGCCCATCGTGTACTGCGTTTGTGCGTCGTTCGGATAGGCGTCGAGCGCGGCCTTTGCATGACGATATGCGGCCTGCGCGTTGTCTTCGGCCAAAAGCAGCTCGGCCAAGAGCAGCCGGGCTTCGCGGTGGTCGGGCCGACGGGCCAACAGCTTTTCCAATGCCTCGCCGCATCCTTTCGGATCGCGCTGCTGAAGCCAAAGATTTCGGGCCGCCTCGAATTCGGCTTGGTCGCGCTGCTGGTCGATG
>CAYMQL010000025.1:6045-12636 GCA_964392255.1 uncultured Planctomycetaceae bacterium
GAGGTCTGGAACAGCGACACGCTGGGATTCGAGTTCGAGGTGCTGCTGCCGCCCCTGGTGCGCGAGGCTCCCGTCGGCGCTGCGGCGAAACGTCGCCCTGAGCGATCGTCTTCGGCAGCGGTGCGCTCCGGCATCCCAGGGCGAGCAACGCCGACAGTAGGAAAAATATCCACAGTCTCATTGCAGCGTCCTCGGTCGGTCCAGATCGACGCGGCGGCCGGGAATGCCCGGATCGAGCGGATGCAACGGCAGCGGCGCAGCGGCCGGCTCCAACTCCAGATCGTCGATAATCCAATCGGCCATGGCTTCGCCGTCGAGCGGATGGGCGTCGGGCGTTTGCGCCCCGGCCGGGGCGTAGGGTTTGCCCAGCCAGATGTCGCTGCGCAGCTCGAGCGCGGCCCGATTGAGCGGATCGAAATGGACGGCCATCTCGGCCAGCCGCAACGCTTTGTCCGACTGGCCCTCGGCATAGGCCCTTTCGGCCAACCGGAAATAGCGCCGCGCAATCGACCGCTTGCCGAACGGACTCATTTTGTCGGCGTAGGTGTGCTGCCGTCGCAGGAACTCACATTTCTGCTGATCGCCTTCCTGGCACATGCCGGGTTCGTAAATAATGCGCGGCGTAATGAGCACCAAGACCTCGCGCCGCTCGGTTTTTTCGTCCGATTGTCGGAAAACGAAACCCACGACCGGCAGATTTCCCAGAACGGGAATTTGAGTAATTGTGGAAATCAGTTGCTCGCGGATCAGGCCCCCGATGACCACCGTGCAGCCGTCGCGGACCATGATGTTCGTCGTGACTTGCGTTAGCTGTTTGTTGGGCAGCGTGTTGCCTTCGACCACCGTCACTTCGCCGTCGGACAGTTCGGGATGGACCTCCATGCGAATCATTCCGTCGCTCGAGATGAACGGCCGCAGCCGCAATTGGGCCCCGATGTCGAGAAACTCGACGCTGTTCGACGAGCTGGTTTCGGTGACGGTTTGGTTGATGTAGCCTTTTTTCTCGCCGATTTGGATTTCGGCCCGCTGTTTGTTCAAAACCATCAGCCGCGGATTCGCAACGACGTTCGTGTCGCCGACGGTTTCCAACGCCTCGATGAACGCGCCAAGATTGCTGTCGAGGAATCCGAATTTCAATCCGCCGTTGAGCGGAAACGCCGCGGCGCTGAGCGATTGCGGCGGAGCCCCCAATCCGAACCGGATGTTCGGATTGTCGCGGAGCAACTGGAAATTGACGCCGAATTTGTCGTCGTCCTTCAGTTGCACGCTGAGAATCATCGCTTCGATCGAGACCTGCAACGGCCGAACGTCGACCTCGTTGACCAGTTGGTCGACCTGGCTGAGCACGGCCTCGTAGTCGCGAACCACGAGCACCTCGGCGCCGGAGAATTTGTCGCCGCCCGCGCCCGCGTCGCTGGTGGCAATGCCGGCCTCGGCGGGCGTCGAAACGCTCACCACGCCGACTCTCTCGGTCAGCAGCGGGGTGACAAGCGCCTTCAACTCGGCCGCGGTAACGTAGTTGGTTCGATAAACGCGGGTGGCGATCCGGTCCATCCGCTGTTCGAGATCGGCGAAATCGTCCGGGGTGCCCACGAAAACAAAATTGCCTTCGCGCCGCGCGACGAAGCCGGTCGATTTCAGGATCGCGCCCAGCGCGCTGTCGATGTCGACGTCGTTGAGCGTGGCCGACACTTTGCCCCCGACGCTCTTGCTGGCCAAAATGTTCAGATTGCCCTGCTCGCTCAGCAAGTCGAGCACGTTGCGAATGTCTTCGTCGTGAATGCGGATGCGGAGCTTGCCGTCGGTTTCACCGTCGACGGTCGTCTTTGGGCGCGGCGTTTCGATGACCTCCGGCGGGGGCGACGCGGCCGGCGGCGCCGGCGTCTGGTTCAGCCCGCGGCGAAGCACCTCCATCATGTCGACCACCGATCCGCCCGATCGGGGCGCGGCCTGCTGGGCGTAGGGCAGCGCAGGCTCGACCGGCGCCGGCGCAGCCGCAACAGACGCCGAAAGACTCGGCCCCTCGGCCGATGATTTGGTTGTCTGCACGGTTTGATCGTGAGGAACGACCCCCGAAATGCCCACCAGCGCGGCCAGTCCGACGCCTGCGGCGACGAACGCTCCGAGCAGCAGCAGTCGGACGGTGGTTTTCATGGGTCTTCCGTGACGCCAGGAAAAGGAAGAGGAGGGATTTGAAGAGTTGGGGATTTGGGGATTTGGGGATTTAGAGATTTAGAGATTTAGGCAGCTTCAGTCGCAATTCACTTCACTCTCCCCTCTCCCCTTTCCCCTCTCCCCTCTCCCCTCGCACGTCGATTCGTTCCGACTTGCCGGGCTCGGGAATGAATAATTCAAAACGCTGACCGTCGGCCTCTAAAACAGCGCGACGGGGATGGATTTCGACGAGCCGAAACGCTGCGCCTACCGATTCCGCGTCTTTCGCGGCTTCGACGGTCTGCCCGACGGAGTAGGTTTTGCCGTTGATTTGCGCAACGCGGCGTTGTCCGCCGATGATTGTGCCGGTCAGCGTCAGGCCCGCTGCATCGGGAGTGACGACCGGCGGTTTCGGCGCGGCTTCTTCTTCCGCTTTGGCGGCGGCCGGTTTCAGTGCGGCAGTTTCAAATGGATCACGGACGTTCGTCAATGCCGGCGCTATCATAGTGCGAGGGTCTTTCTGCATCCGTTCGAGAATTTGGGGCCACTTGGGCCGCGTTGGGGCGGTTACTCGGTCGGGCGGCGCGGTCGAAATCGCGGCCGATGCGGAAGGTACGGCATTTTGCACGGCAATCGGCACAGCAGCGATCTCTCCGACGTTCTGCTCGCTTTTACTCACCCATTTCCATACTAAAGGCGTCCAAAAGTAGACCGCCACAAGCGCCACCAAGCCCAGAAGGGCAGCCTTCTTGGGACTGGCCGCGGCCTCGCGACGAAGTCGTTTTCCTAAAACGCCTAGACTCACTGTTATGACAGCCGGACTGAGCGCAGACCGCGCTCCTACTCGGCTCCTCCGTTTATCGGCTAGTCCGCAGCCTTTGTGTAATCGGAACCTTGTGAATTATTGGAAAAAACTACCAAGTTTAACTCGCACTGCACATCTTTTGCATCTTGCGCCTCTTTCTCGATTCGCAGCGACTCGACCCATATCGTCGGAGGCAGGTCTTCAAGGCTTCGCAAGAACTCGAAGACCTGGCCGAAGCGGCCCGAACAGTTCATCGTGATCGGAATTTCGGCAAGCTGCTCGCGGAGCACCGCCGGCTGCGGGTCGAAGCGGCGGATGCTCAGATGATTGCTGCGGGCCAGCGCGTTGATCTTGCCGAAAAGCGCGGGGATGTCGCCTTTGGCCGGCGCGGCTTTCTCCCATCGCTCGACGAACGCTTCGGCCTGACCGAGTTCCAGATGGATTGCGAGCTTCGTCGCCCCCAGATTCGTGGCCTGCGCCACGACGGTGCGTTTGGTCTCGATCTGTTCGGCCAGTTGCCTGATCTGGCGGCGGCCGGGCAGCCAAAGGAACGCCAGAAAGCCCACGGCCAGCACGGCCAAAGACAGCGTGACGATCCAGGTGTTGTGTCGCGATGCGGTCGGCATAGTTGGGCGAGATTTCGTTTGAATGGCGTTTATTGGCTGTCAGAAGTCATGTCGGATAGCCGGGAGCCAACGGCTCCCGGAATGCGGTTCAGTGCAGCGTTTCCGCTCCGGGAGCTGTTAGCTCCCGGCTATCTTTTGCGATATTACTTTTTTGAGACGCATAGTCTTTTGCAGAACTGCGGCCTGCAAGATTGCGTGCGTCGACGCCGACGGGACCGTCCGGCTGGCCGTAGCCGGGATGGACAGCCAGAACGGCGCGAAACTGGAGCATGGCGGCGGCCGCGTCGTCGATGCGGTGAAAGGAATCCAGCTCTGCCTTCTCGAAAATGTCGGTGTTTTCCAGGTCGCCGATGTACTGGTGCAAGGCGGCAATATCTGTGGCCGTACCGCTGAGCACGACGACCGTATCGAGCGAGTCCAACCGACGGCGGAGTTGTTCAAGGTCGCGCTCGGCCGGCGCAAGCGACTTTAGCCTCGCCTCTTCGGCCTTCGGATCGGTCGGAGGCTGATTGGCCGGCGGCCGCCGGTGGAGCGGCGACTCGCGCAGGATTTGGATCGATTGCAGCGTGACGGCGTCGGGCAGCGGGCCGATCAGCGCGGCGAGCAATTGTGTTCGCGGCCAAGGGTGGCGCAGATACGTGTAAAGTTCGGCGCGCGCCCGGGCGTCTTGCAGTCGTTTTTGGCCCTCGGCCACCTCGTTCTGCTCGGAAATCGCAACCCGGTACACTGCGTCGATCGTCGCCAGATCGGCGGCGACTCGGTGCCGGCGAACGTTTTGCACGATCGCGGCCGTCGCCGCCAAACCGACGATCGCCGCGGCGACGACGACCTGCCACGGCTGCGACTGGCGTCGGGCGTGCTTCTGTCGGTATTCGACGGGCAGGAAATCGACGTCGTGCATGTTCATTCCACGCCTCGCAGGGCTAAACCGGCGGCGACGTCCCATTGCGCGACGCGCCCGGCGAGACTTTGTTCGAACGGCCGCAGGGGATTGCCCACCGCGCAGGGCAGGTCGAGCCGCGCCGCCAGCCACTGGGCCAGCGCATCGGTCGCCTCGCCGCCGCCCAGCACCGCCTGGTCCAACGGCTGGCCTCGGAACGTCACGCTGTAATAGCGCAAACACAGCGACAACTCGTGGGCAAGCTTGTCGAGCACCGGGCGGACCGCTTCGTCGATGCTTCGCGCGATTTCGGGATCGCGCTGGGCCAGCGGGCGATCGCCGTCGTGACGCCGAAGGGCCGCGGCGTCGGCCGGCGTCATTTTCAAGCGACGGCACACCGCCTCGTCGAGATGGCGGCCGCCCAGATCGAGATACTTCACAAACATCGGGTGCATGCCCCGGGCGATGACAACCGCCGTGTTCGAGGCGCCGACGGCGACGAACATGACTCTTCGCTGCTGGTCGTTGTCGCGTCGGAATTGCCGGCTATAGCAACGGAGCACGGCGTTGGGCTCGACGTCGATCGCCACGGCCCGAAGGCCCGCTTGTTCGGCGACGGAAAGCATGCGGTCCAACGACGGCCGATAGCAAGCCAGCAGGATGACTTCGCGGCGGAGCGTGTCGCCTTGGCGAACGTCGTCGGCCTCGATGTAGCGAATTTCGGCCTCTTCGCTGGCGAAGGGGAGCCGGCCCGCGGCCTCGAAATGGACGATTTTTGTCAGCTCGTCGCCCGAGGCGTGGCTGACCCGCACGTTTTGCGCGAAAAGGCTGCCGGCGCCCAGGCAAAGCACGGCCTCGCGCCCGCGAAAATTGCGGCCTTCGCGGGCGCGGCGAATCGCCTCGGCCACGCGCTGGTCGTGATGCTCGGGCTTGGCGGCCGGCTCGGGGGGCAGGTCCCATCGCGCGGCTTCGTGAATGCGCGTTCGCGCTGCATCAAACTGAAGCAGCTTGATCGATCGGCTGCCGATGTCGACGCCGATCGGGCCGCAGCGTTGTCGCGAAAGCCATTTGGCCATATCGGTCACCAATGCGTCGGTTCAGCCGGCCTCAAAACGTCGGGCCCTTGGTCGTGCATTCGCCGACTCGGGTCATGCCCGTGATGGGATTCACTTGCAGCGTAATGTACAGTTTGTCGGTTCCCGCGCCGGCGGTCAGCCAGACGGTCGTCGGATCGGCGCGGAGGGTTTGGCCCAGAGGCCCGAACTCGACGTCGCCGACCGGCACGGCTGTCGTGCCGTCGGCGGCCACGGCGGCCAACCGCACGCCGGGGCCAAGCCGCGGCAGCGCGTCGAGATCGATCAGTTGCTGATCGGTCCGATCGCCCGGCGACGAAAACGGCGACCGAGGCAATTGGCTCAAGGACGGGTTTGCGCCGCTATGGGTCAAAACGTAACGGTTTTCATTCAGATCAAACGCAACTTTGTAATTGTCGCCGTTCGACACCGCCAGGCTTCGGGCGTAGGCCAGGTCGGCGGCCACGATCCGGGCGGTCGAACGCAACTGCTCGTGGACCGCCGGCTGCGCGCTGGGCAGCAACACGCTTGCCAGCACCGCCACGATCGCCACGACCAGCAACAGCTCGAGCAGCGTGAAGGCGGCGGATCGAGGCGTGCGGCGCAACATGGCAATGAAATGACGAAGCACGAATGACGAATGACGAAAGAGCATTGCTCCTTCAATCATCCGTGGTCCGTCAGGCGTGCTGCGCCACCGGCGTCCCTCAGTTTTTCGGCAACTCGGTAACAATCACCTTGACCTGGCCCGACTTCAGCAAGGCGTTCTGCTCTTTGAGCAGATCTCGGATGTCTTCCAACCGGGAGATCATCTCGATCCGTTCTTGCACGGGATTGGCCAACGTTGGGCGAGGCGCGCTATTCTGGGCGACGCTCGTCTGGTAAAAGCTTAGCACGCAATAACATAGGACATTTGCGATAACCAGAAGCATCAGACCGGTTTTGCGAGGCATGAAAGGCTCCTTTCTTGTGGGGCGAGGGGCGAGGGGCGAGGAATGAGGGACACGGGGTGAGAAAATCGTCAGAATCGCGGCATCATCAAATCGCAGGATG
>CAYMQL010000026.1:0-12130 GCA_964392255.1 uncultured Planctomycetaceae bacterium
GACATTCTCGACACAGTTAGAGACACGTCGTTGAAAGTCCTGGATCGCATTACGACGCGCGTAATGATCGACCAGCTCTGTGTTCACGAGGACATAGCAGGAACAAATGGGCCAATCATAGGTCCGACTATGGTCCGTCAGTACATCATGCCATACTATCGAGTGTGCTGGGAATTGCTCTCCAGCCGCGGCGCGAGATTGTTCAGCCTAGACAGCGATGGGAACATGGGTTCCGTGGTCGATGCGTTTCTTGAAGGCGGCGTGAACATGATGTATCCGTTCGATCCGGCCGCCGACATGGACATTGTAGCCATGCGCCAGAAATATGGCCATCGCTTCGCCGTCATTGGCGGCATCGACAAGCACGTCCTGCGCCGCGGCAAGGAGGACATTCGCAAGGAATTGGAGTACAAGATGCAGCCCATGATGCGGCAAGGAACCGTTTTCGGCCTCGACCATTGTATTCCCAACGGTACGCCCCTGACAAACTATCGCTATTACGTGACGCTGGGGCGAGAAATCCTCGGCTTGCAGCCCGCCAACGGTAAGAGCCGGGGCTGGGGCCGGATGGCGTTTTGAACCGTGCTGCCAAACCAATGCAGGAAGGGCTTCTTCCGGCAGATCGCTGCGTACCGCACCAATAGGCTCCGGTGGAAGTTGAACACGGCGATAGCCTGTACCCATTTCTCGGTCTCTTGTTGGCGGCGGCGAATTGTCTTGTAGTTCACGGCATCGTACCTCTTGTTCCCTGACTGTTCTGTGGTCGCACGACATCCCACGGGGCGGACAGCCCCATACTGGCGAGTTTTGACTGGAATTCTTCCCGCTCTCGATGCCGTTTCAGGCCGTTGGGGCTGGTTTCCAACCAGCCAAATTGTGTCGCCAAGCGAATTGCCTCATCCATCCGGCCCTGATGAAGTTCTCGAAGAACATCCATTTCCAGTCGGGATAGCGTTTGACCCCGAAGGCGATAGTCAACAAACGCCTCCCACGCAATCGGGCACCACTTGCTGACGATTTCGTTTCCAATCACACTGGCATAGCTGCGAATGTCGATCTGCGCGTGTTCGTCCATGCGCAGAGCAAGAAAATGCAGAAGATTGCGAAGGTTGATCTTCCAATAGGCTTCCGTGTACGTTGAAAGCGGCATGTCTTTGCGAGCCTGTTCTCGCGCAACGCCAAGCTGGATGCGTTTCGTGTACACCTGCCGTGCATGGGATTGCAGCGCCTCCTCCTCGCTGGAAAGCAGCGTTCCCGTCTCAATGTCGATTGGCTCGCCGCTTCCCTGCATACAGTCCGTCGATTGCCGACGCCACTCGTCGGGCTTCGTCCTCTGCGCGGCGTCGATGACTTCGGAGTATCGAGTGGAATGCTCGTTGACGCTCGCCGTGCGGTGGCGAATCCATTGTCGCCAGCAATCCATCGGCACACGAATGTGCAGCTTGATCTCGCACATCTCGAAGGGCGTCGTGTGCTCGTGCCGCATCAAATAGCGGATCAGCCCACGGTCCTCGTGGATTTGCTTGGTGCCTCGCCCATAGGAAATCCTCGCCGCCTGGACAATCGAGGCATCCGTCCCCATGTAGTCGATCACTCGAACGAACCCATCGTCGAGCACGCGAAAAGGGATGCCCAGAATCCCGTCAAGGGTCTCGACGTTGACTCGCGGCAGTTGTTCGTGTGTTTCAGCCATTATGCAGAACTCCATATCGTGATTCGCATTTGCGATTCCGCGATCACCGCACGGCTCACAGTAACTTGGGAGGTTTTCCTTCGACAAAGGGTTTGATAATAGTTTGCGCCTTTTCCTTGGTGCTGAAGTCTGGGTACTGGATGGGCATCAATACACCATGTTTGGCGAGAATCCGGGCACACTCCGCTCGGCACTGCCCTCCAAGGTCAATCGCCGCCGCCAGAATCCGCATACACTCTTGGGGCGAGTGAAATCCCAGTCCGTTGTTGGCGGCCACATAATCCCATCGCAATTGTGCGCCACGGACCAACTTGCGAACATTCGCCAACTCCTTGTCGCTGGCACCGGCCTCGTGGGCGGCAGCGATGTCAAAATGGGCCTGGGCCAAGACTGTTTCCGCTCGAACTCGCCCTTGATGCGTCTTGTCCTGAATGGCTTCGACCCGGCTGCGAATCTCGGCCTCGCTCCACCGATGGCACACGGCGCACGAGTTAGAGATGTTCAGCAGCGGACTTTGCAGGTGGTGGTCGGTGAACTTCACTCCGCCTTCCGTGCGGTAGGGCATGTGGCAGTCGGCGCAAGAGATGCCACGATAGGCATGGATGCCCGTGCTGTAGACCTCGTAATCGGGGTGCTGCATCTTGACCATCTTGGCCTTGCTGATGGCGTGCGTCCAATCGGTGAAGTTCACCTCCTCGTAGTATTGTTCGATCTGCTCCGGCGACGTTCCTTTGTCCCAGGGAAAAGTCAGGTAATTGTCCTTGCCCTTGAAATAGTATTCCACATGGCATTGGGCGCAGACCAGCGTGCGCATCTCCTGGTGGGACGCTTGGTCGATGTCTTTGCCCTGGCGTTGGAACGCCTCGCGCAGCGCTGGGCGGGTGATCCGCAGCTTCATGGTGTTGGGTTCGTGGCAATCAAGACATCCGATCGGATGCGTGATCTCCGTCTTCAAGTCGCTGAACTTGGCGGCATAGAATTTCTCCGGTCCCATCGTGTGCATCAGCCGAGGCACGTCAGGACTCTTGCACGACCAACAAGTTGCCGGCGTTGTGGCGCTAAGCCGCTTGGTCGAGGTCACGTCATCAATGGCGTGAACGTGTCCTCGGGCCTGCTTGTATTCCTTGGCAAAGCTGTAACCGGCAAAAAGGATCACATTGGCGGGTGTCTCTTCGAGGTAATCTCGCGGATCGGAGCCGGCATACCTGGTTCGCGTGGTCGAATCGGCCATCTTCTTATAGCTGCCGTACTCACGGGGATAGTTCTCGCCCCACTTGCTGCTATCCGTTTCCCATTGCCCGATGGTCTTCAGCGGCACTTGCACACGCGCTTCCTCACGACGCTGGAGGATTGATGCAGCCAGCAAGCCCAACAAAAATGTGCCCAACGCGGCGGCAAGCAATAACCCCATGCTTTGCCAGGTTGAAAGCTCGAACTTACACTTATCGCTATTCATTTGGAATCACCTTTTCTTCCGATTTGACGGGCCGTCCGCCCACCGTTGGCGACTGGACTGGCTCAGACACCGGCGGCAGTTTCGGTTGAAAGATACCGGGGGTGGCCGACAAGCTCCGCACCGAGCCATGAGGCGTCTCACGGTGGCAGTCCCAACAACGCAAGTCGCCTTTGTGATGGCTGGCTATTGCCACGTCTTCAACCACCTGCGAATGGCATCGGCGACAGTTGTCCTCGACCACCGGCACGGCCCCAGCCGATAGTCGGATAGTTTGCGGCTCCCATCGCATTGTGAACACCGTGGCGTGCCACAAGCCGTCCTTGGCCTTGAAACCGTACTTGGCCAACTGCGATGTGTGCGGCACGTGACAGTCGTTGCAGGTGGCCACGCGAGCGTGGCTGCCATGCTGCCAAGTAACGTATTGTGTCGTCATAACATGGCAATTCATGCAAGTCTCCGGCGAATCGCTTAGGTACGAAGTCGCGCGAGAGATATGAAACACAAAGAAGCCCATTCCTGCCGCCATTCCAAGTGCAACGAGTACCACGGGCCGCCAACGGGGCCTAAAAATTCGCAGGGTAGCGATCTGTCCGGCGATCTTCCATAGCGAATTCATAACGCGATTCTCACAACTGCCAGAAACAACGTATACAACCCACAGCAATAAAAGCCGCAGGAACGGTTTTGCCCAGGAGTTGTGGCAAAACCGTTTGCGGCTTGTTCGCAATGGGAAGCGCGCGGCGTCGAACAGAAGACCTGTTTGTATCCAGATCAGCCTGTCACGCCTTTTGGTACTCGCCAATTCTCCTTGAGTACGTTAGTGGTTTGCTTCTCTCCGCTAGCCCAGGATCGTCGCCAAATCGGCCTCCGGCGTGGTGATCGGCGCAATAGCGAACTTCTCGACCAGCACCGAGAGCACCGAGGGCGTGACAAACGCCGGCAGCGAGGGGCCAAGTCGGATGTTCTTGATGCCAAGGTGCAGAAGCGTCAGCAGAATCGCCACGGCCTTCTGCTCGTACCAACTCAATACCAGCGACAACGGCAATTGGTTCACATCGCACTTGAACGCCTCGGCCAGCGCCACGGCGATCTTCACCGCCGAGTAAGCGTCGTTGCATTGGCCGATGTCGAGCAATCGCGGGATGCCGTCAATGGCACCGAAGTCGAGTTTGTTGAATCGGTACTTGCCGCAGGCCAATGTCAGAATCACGCAGTCCTGCGGAACCTTTTGCGCGAGTTCCGTGTAGTAGTTGCGGCCGGACTTGGCCCCGTCGCAGCCGCCAATCAGAAAGAAGTGGCGGATTTGTCCATTCTTGACAGCACCGATTACCTTGTCGGCCACGCCGAGAACGGCATTGTGCCCAAAGCCGACGGTGATGGTCTTCGGCGGCGCGTCTTCCGCAAACCCAGGCGCGGCCAGGGCGGCTTCGATCACGGGCGTAAAATCGCGGTCTGGCCCAATATGCCGAACCCCAGGCCACGCGACCAACCCGCTGGTAAAAATACGTCCTGAGTAGCTCTCCTTGGGTTTCTGGATGCAGTTGGTCGTCATCAAGACCGCGCCGGGAAACTCGTCGAACTCGTTGCGCTGGTCCTGCCACGCGCCGCCGTAGTTGCCGACCAAGTGCTTGTATTTTTTCAAGCCCGGATAGGCATGGCACGGCAGCATCTCGCCGTGCGTGTAGACGTTGATCCCACGGCCTTCGGTCTGCCGCAACAACTCGTCGAGGTCTTTCAGGTCGTGGCCGGAAACGACGATGCACTTGCCACGGATCGGCGTCACGCGAACTTGTGTGGGTTCGGGATGGCCGTAGACGCCCGTGTTGGCGGCGTCGAGCAGGGCCATCACCTTCAGATTCAACTCGCCAGTCTTCAACGCCCAGCCGAGCAAAGCATCCGTGCCAGGATTGGACTGGGTGAGAAAGTCGAGTGCTTCATGGAATGTAACATACAGGGCCGGGTCTTCATGGCCGAGAATCCTCGCGTGATCCGCATAGGCGGCAGCGCCCTTCAGCCCGTAAAGAATCAGTTCCTGCAATCCGGCAACGTCATTGCCCAACGACACCTGACGCTTGGCAATCGACACTTCTTCGCCTTGCCGGACTAGGCCGTCGAGATCGGCGGCCGGTTTCCAAGCGGCGGGGCCATCGAACGTCTCGGGCGTCTTGCCTGCCTGCTTACACGCTGACTCATACAGCTTCTTGGCGGCGTCTCGCTTTGCGGCGGCATCCAATAGATGCTTGTGAAGTCGCTCGGGATCGAAGTCCACGTTGGTTACCGTAGCGAACAGGTATTCGATCACCGCTCGATCGACTGCCGGATCACGAGCACCGAGCTTGGCCGCCCGAGAGGCATACATCGACACGCCCTTTGCCGCATGGATCAACAGGTCTTGCAGCGAGGCCGTGGTCGGGTCTTTGCCGCAAACGCCGAAACGAGTGCAGCCAGTGCCTTGGGCAGTTTGTTCGCATTGATAACAGTACATGCTGAATAGTCTCCTGGTTTCGTAAGACTTCCATGCCGATCTGGCAGACCGGCTGATTGATTTCTACAATAGGATCATATCTGAACTGGACGCTTAGGGCCTTGATTTGGATCAAGTCGCCAAAACAAACACCCAAAAGTGGGGTGCCCGTGAATATAATTGACGTTCTTGAAGCCTGCGAACTATTCTCGGCAATATCACCCAGCGGCTTTCGCCGGCTGGCGACAATCGGGCGACTTTGCCAATTTCGCAAAGGGCAAGTGATTTTCCGCGAGGGCGAACCCTGTCCCGGAGTGTATGTCGTCGGCAAGGGGCTGGTAAGAGTGTTCCAGCGGGGGGCGAGTGGAAAAGAGCACGTCTTGCACATGGTGGGACCGGGAGGCACTTTTGCGGAAATGGCCGCCATCGGTGATTTTTCTCTGCCCGCGTGTGCCGAAGCAATCGAGAAAACAACCTGTGCCCTGCTGCCGACAGAGCAGTTTCGCAAGGCTTTGGCCGAGGATCACGAGTTGTGTCTGGGCATGATGACGGGCATGTGTGCTTGGGTTCATCAACTGATCCGTTTAATGGAAGACATCACGCTCCGTGATGCCGCCGGACGTGTGGCCCGCTATCTGCTTGAACTCCGGGATTCTGATCCCGCCACTTCGGAGACTGTAAAACTGCCGGGGCTGAAGCGATACGTGGCCAGTCGCTTGAATCTCACCAGCGAGACGCTCTCCCGGACGCTCCGGCGTTTGGTCGAGGTCCGGCTGATCGCCGAGGTTGACAACGATCATGTGCGAATCCTCCATCCCAGGAAACTGCGTCAGGTAGCTGAGGGGTTGTTTCCCAATCTGTAGTGTTCCATCGTTTGCCATTCGAGGCTGACGCGAGGTACAGTACGCTGTTTTTCGTCTCGCAGATCGCACCAAGACAACCTGACGAGCAAGATTCGCGGGGCGACATTGGGCAATGTACAACCAATTATGTTTGCGATGCCCTGATTGCCTGCTCCAGGTCGGCGATGATGTCGCGCACATCTTCAATGCCCACGGATAGTCGAACATATTCAGGCGTCACGCCGGCTTGGGCCTGCTCATCCGCCGTGAGTTGCGAATGCGTGGTCGAAGCTGGGTGGATAATGAGCGACTTTGCGTCACCAATGTTCGCCAAGTGGCTGAAGAGTTTCACATTATCAATCAGCTTGCGTCCGGCTTCCTTGCCGCCCTTGATCCCGAAGCCGACGATCGCCCCTTGCCCGTCAGGCAAGTACCGAAGTGCGTTGGCCTGGTCGGGATGGCTGACGAGGCCGGGGTAGTTCACCCACTCAACGGCCGGATGCGTTTCGAGGAATTTTGCCACGGCCAGGGCGTTCTTCGAGTGCCGTTCCATGCGAATGTGCAGGGTTTCCAGCCCCAACAACGTCAAGAAGGCTCCGAACGGACTCTGGCAAGCACCCGTATCGCGCAGCCAATGGGTGCGGACATGGATGATGTAGGCGATATTACCGATCGGCCGCAATGCTTCCTCAAGAACCAATCCGTGATAGGCGGGATCGGGCGCGGTAAACTCCGGCCATTTCGCGGCGTTCTCAGCCCACGGGAATCTGCCACTATCGACGATTGCCCCGCCAATATGGACGCCGTGACCGGCCAGGAACTTTGTCGTCGAGTAAACCACGATGTCAAAACCATGCTCGATGGGACGAAACAACGCTGGCGTCAATGCGGTGTTGTCAGCAATGACCGGCAAACCGTGTCGATGCGCGATTTCCGTGAGTCGTTTGTAGTCGGGCACTTCGTTCTTCGGGTTGCCAAGCGTCTCGATATACACGGCACGAGTGTTCTGATCCACCAAGCTGTCAAGCGATTCGGGCTTTTGGGCGTCGAAGAACCGCACCTCAATACCCAGCTTCGAGAGCGTCTGCGTGAACAAAGTCCATGTCCCGCCGTACAGACTCTTGGCGGAAATGAAGTTCTGCCCGGAATGTACAATCGTCAGCAATGCAGCCGTGATCGCCGCTTGACCGCTGGACAACACAAGACCGGCGGCTCCGCCGTCGAGTGCTGCTAAACGCTTTTCAAGAACATCATTGGTCGGGTTCATCAAGCGGCTGTAGATATTGCCGAACTCCTGCAAGCCAAATAATCGTGCCGCGTGTTCGGTGTCATGGAACACATAGCTTGTTGTGGCGTAAATTGGCACGGCGCGGGCCGTTGTTGCCGGATCGGGTGCTTGTCCCGCGTGTAATGCCAGAGTGCCGATACCGAGACATGCGTTTTGGTCCTGATTCATTTCATACTCTCTTCAATAGGATAAACTTGGGAGTGTTCTCGCTGTCAATTGCATGGAGCCGTGCGAGTTGTTTAAGGTGAGCGCCGGATACTACGCTGCTTTGGCATTTTCATGCCGCAGTCCCTCGAACAGGGCCGTTGACAGGTAGCGTTCGCCAAAGCTGGCGGCGACGGTGACGATTGTCTTACCACGGTTCTCCGGGCGGCCGGCAACGCGGATTGCCGCCGCAACGTTGGCACCCGTGCTGATGCCGCCCAGGATTCCTTCTTCCTTAGCCAGGCGTCGTGCCCAAGCGAAGGCTTCTTCGTTGGTGACTGTCTCCACGCCGCTTAGCAGACTGGTGTCGAGGTTCTTGGGGATGAAGCCCGCTCCGATCCCCTGTATTTTGTGTGACCCAGGCTTGCCACCCGAGATGACCGGAGAATCGGTCGGCTCGACGGCGATGGCACGGAAATCTCGCTTCTTGGTGCGGATGTAACGGGTAATGCCGGTGATGGTGCCGCCCGTGCCAACTCCCGCCACGATCACATCAGCTTGACCATCGGTATCCTCCCAAATCTCCCGACCCGTGGTACGCTCGTGGATTTCCGGGTTGGCGGGATTGTCGAACTGTTGGGGAATCCAACTGTTGGGCGTAGCGGCAGCCAGTTCGTTGGCTTTGGCGATGGCCCCTTTCATGCCATCCTTGGCCGGAGTGAGTACCAGATTCGCCCCAAGAATTGCCAACAGATCGCGGCGTTCCATGCTCATGGATTCAGGCATTGTCAGCGTTAGATGGTAGCCCTTGGCGGCAGCAACAAAGGCCAAGGCAATGCCCGTGTTGCCGCTGGTAGGTTCAATGATTCGCGTGTCTCTGTTGAGAATGCCGTCCCTTTCAGCGGCCTCGATCATCGCGCGTCCGATGCGATCCTTGACGCTGCTGAGAGGATTGAAGAACTCCAGTTTCAGTAGGACCGTGGCGGCCCCGGTCGGCACGACATGGTTCAACCTGACCAAGGGGGTGTTAAACATCGTCTCGACGATGTTGTTGTATGTTTTTTGGTGAGACATCGGATATTCTCCTCTGATAAAGAGTGGTGAGCCAACAATATATTCAAGCGGGATTCGGTACTCCTATTTCACGGCCAACATTCGCTGCAACGCTTCTAGCGCCCAATGGGCAGTCTCCGGTTCGACTTCGATCACATTGACCGGCGTGCCGGCCGCCAGATTCTCCACCGCCCAACACAGACGCGGCAGGTTGATGCGATACATCGTCATACAGATGCGAGCTACACCCGAAAGCAACTGGATTTCCTGCTCGGGGTGCTCGCGGCACAGACGATCGACCAAATGCGGCTCGGTGCCGATGGCCCAGCGGGTGCCCGGCGGCGCGTGTTCAACCTCGCGGATGATCTTGCTGGTCGAGCCGATCACATCAGCCAAATCAGCCACCTGCATCATGCACTCGGGGTGGACCATGATTCGGATGTCGGGGTGTTTCGCACGCAAATCGTTCACATCTTCGGGAAGGAACTTTTGATGAACGCAGCAGAAGCCCCGCCAGAGAATCACTCGTGCAGTGCGAATCGTTTCCACCGAGTTGCCGCCAAGTCTTCCCTGATGCGAGTCCCATAATGGCATTTGGCTCAGTGGCACGCCCATCGCGCGGGCAACATTGCGTGCAAGATGCTGATCCGGGAAGAACAACACGCGACTGCGGCGTTGAAAGGCCCATTCGAGGGCAGCCCTTGCATTGGCCGACGTGCAGACGATCCCGCCGTGACGGCCGCAAAACGCCTTCAGCTTGGCCGTGGAATTGACATAGGTGATCGGCGTCACATCGTCGATGTCGATGATCTCGGCAAGTTCGGCCCAGCAGCTTTCCACCTGTTCGAGATCAGCCATGTCGGCCAGCGAACAACCGGCGTCTAAACTGGGCAGGATGACAGGCACGCGCAGGCCGCCGCGCTCTGCCAGCCGTTCCGGCCGGTTGGCCAGGATGTCGGCCGTCTCAGCCATAAAGTGGACGCCGCAGAAAACGATCGCCCGACACTGCTCATTGCCGGCCGCCTGTTCCGACAGTCCATAGCTGTCCCCACGGAGATCGGTGAGGTCAAGAATCTCGTCCCGCTGATAATGGTGTCCGAGAATCATCAGCCTCGGTCCCATCTCCGCCCGAACCTTCTGGATGCGTTTCATCAGAACGGCGCGGTCCAAGGACTCGTAGAACGGAAGATCAAGCGTTGGTTCGGAAGTTGTGGTCACAGAACGAATTCCTCGACGGGCTGCGCCTATTGCAGAACCTCAAGTGCGACTTCAGCCACTCGTTTTCCCGACAGAAGCATTGCACCGAAGGTCGGTCCCATACGCGGGAGACCGTGAACCGTGGCGACCGCCATGCCTGCGACGATGAGTCCGGGGCAGACTTCGCCCGTGTGCTTAACCACCAGGTCCTCGGAATGCTCGACCCACATGCCTCCGAAACCTGCGATCTTGAGCAATCCCCGTTCTTGGAGTTTTCGGGCCACGCAGGCGTCATGCCCGGTGGTGTCGATCACGATTTTCGTTTCGATGGCCACGGGGTCCACGCAGGTGATTTCTCTTGGCAAAGCCTGGATGGGTGTCCAATTGATGACCACTCCACCGACACGGTTTCCCTCTCGCAGGACCACATCGTCGAAAAACGTCATGTTGGCGAACTTTGCCCCGGCATCGCACGCGGCGGCAATGAGCTTTGAGCAGGCGTGCGGACCATCGGCAACGTAGAGGCCCGGTGAATGTTCGCAATAGGGAACTCCCAGATCGTAGAGAACCTCGTGCGAGGGCGATCTAAGCGTCACCTTGTTCATCAGGTATCCCCCAATCCAAAACCCGCCGCCCAGGTAGTTGTTGCGTTCCACAACCAGCGTCTTGATGCCGTGTTGTGCAAGGACGCGGGCGGCTGTCAGGCCGGCCGGTCCCGCACCGATGATAACACAATCGCTCTCGACGTATTCGTTGAATTGCTTGCAGAACTCGGCCACGATTGCTCGCGTGACCTCTTTTTCGCCTGTCTTGCTGAAAATAGTCGTATTTTCCACGGTTCAGATTACCTCCTATTTTTTGGGTTACGTTAGAGTTCCGAGTGAGGATTGATATGCCTGGATGGACACAGCAGTGCCCTTTTCCATGCAGTGAAGCGTTGGTGATTCCAGCGGACGCACCACGGTTGCGGAAACGCCACGCGCGGCCAATGCCTGCTGGGTCGCCTTGCCAAGGCACCACACCTCGCACTGGAAGGCATCCTTGCCGTATATCTTCGTGTAGGTGCGGACCCCTGCGGGGCTGACGAAATAGATCACGTCATGGTCGGGAAGCGGAAGCCCCAATTCGGGATGCGGAACGAGCCGGTTAAGAGCCAAGTGGCTGACAGCCGCGCCGGCGTCTTCAAGCCGCTGGCACAGTCCGTGCGGCGTATGGCTGCCTTGCACGACCAGGACGCCTTGACCGCACAGGTCTCCCAGCAACGGTGCGGGGCTGCTGATGGCATCTTCAGTGATCGCGGCATCGGCCCAGAGATTGTGCCGCTGAAGCTGACGAAGTGTTTCGGGACCAATGGCGGCGATCCTGACGCCGCCCAAGAGCCGGGCATCCTGCCGGTTGGCGTTCAATGCGGTCCAGAGACTCCTGACGGCAAACTTGTCGGTGAAAATAAGCCAGTCAATGTTGCCTCGCTGAAATGCCATTAAGGCGTGTGGCAGTAGTCGTTGGCCTTCCGCGTCGGGAACGATCGCCTGAGCCGGCCAGTGCAAGACGGTCCCCAGCATTCTGAAGTTTGCGGTATCCAAGCCGGTGTAGAGGATCGTCGGTCGTTGGCGAAATGCCGCAATGGATTTGGCCGCCTCGCCAACCACGACAATCGCGGGCGATGCAATATGTGCTTGCCGAGCCAATTCGTTCAACACACCGAGCGATCCGCTCACTCGTCGCTCCCACGGAAGCGTTCCACGTTGTACTATCGCCGCCGGGGTTTCTGGCGACCACCCGTCAGCCAGAAGCCGTGAAACCACATGGTCCAGAACCGTTACGCCCATGAGAATCGCCAAGGAATCAGCGTGAGGAAATGATTCCGACATTTGCCCACCTTCGATGCGGGCAGTTGCGACAGCGAACGACCGGCCTTGAGCATGTCGTGTCAACGGCAGCCCGGCGCTGGAGAGCACCGATGTTGCCGAACTCGGGCCAGGGATCACTTCCC
>CAYMQL010000027.1:0-11947 GCA_964392255.1 uncultured Planctomycetaceae bacterium
CGCCGCGTTGCAAAGTCCAAGCCTCGGCGTGGCCATCGCCGTGGCCATCGCGCTGCACAACATTCCCGAGGGTATCAGCGTGTCGGTGCCGATCTTCTACGCCACCGGCAACCGCAGAAAGGCGTTTTTGTACTCCGTGCTGAGCGGACTTGCCGAGCCCGTCGGGGCCGCCATCGGCTATGTGCTGATTTTGCTCTTCCTGGGCCGCGACAACGGCGGGATTCCACCCCAGGCAATGGGAATCCTTTTCGGCGGCGTGGCCGGCGTGATGGTCTACATCAGCCTCGACGAATTGCTGCCCACCAGCCGCGCCTACGGCAAGGGACACGACAGTCTGCTCGGGCTGGTCGCCGGAATGGCGGTGATGGCCCTCAGTCTGCTGCTGATGAAGTAACGCAGCGTCAAGATTTGATTTTGCGGCCGCACTCCGGGGGCTGTTAGCCCCCGGCTACGGTTCTATTGTTGAGCGGACAGTCGATCGCCGTCGTACTGCGTCGCGCTGCGTCTGTTTGCGCCGGGCGATGACCTGCGGATTGCCTTCGAGATTTCGCAATTCCTCGCGCAGCTCCTGCGGCGTCATGCGCAGGTCTTGCTCGCGCCGCCACCATTGATAGGCGTAGTCCAGCAGCGCCAAGACCAACAAAGCGCCGCCCACCTTTAGCGTGGTTCCGAGCAGGATTTCGGTCATTTGCACGGCAATAGCCGCGGGGCCCAATCCGCTCAGCCCAAACAGCGCGGCACGCTGGCTGTAAATCACCGCGCCCGCCACGGCCAACACCACCGCAAGCTTGACCAGTCCGAACCCAAGCCGAACGGCGCCGGACGCTGAAAAGATGCGTCGCAAACCCTGCAACGGGTTGAGACGGCCGAGATCGATCGCCAATCGCTGCGGCAGAAACAGAAATCCGGCCTGCAACACATGGATCGCCGCGCCGGCCAGGCAAAGCAGTCCCAGGATGGGCAGCAGATGCCGCCCGACAGACCAGAGCGTTTCGTTCCACTGGCCGACAAAGGTTTCGGCATCGAGGGCCAACCGCGGCGACCCTAACTGGCTGCGGCAAAAACCAACCAGCCATCCGACCAGTCCGCCGCCAAGCCCCATTAGCGCCGCCGCGCCGGCCAACAGCAGCACGGCCGAACCGAGGTCTTGGCTCTTGGCCACGTGCCCCTCGAGCCGAGCCTGTTGGCGGCGGTGCAGGGTTGGCTCGACAGTTTTTTCGCCGGCGTAGTCGGGCATGGGAGGGGTCGGAGGTCAGGGGGCAGCGATTGGGATTTCCTTACGTAAGCCATTGGGCTCTAAGCGGCGTTTGCAGGGCATTGAGAATCGTCTCCAACGCCGGTTGCACTTCATCCTGAAAAGTCCACATGGCCGCGCCGAGGGTCAGGCCGAGAACCGCGAAGGCCAGCAGCGCGTTCAATCCGAAGCCGACGCTTAGCACGTTCAACTGCGGCAGCGTTCGGCTGACCAAACCCAGCGACAGCGTCGCCAGCATCAGCGCCGTAACCGCCGGGGCGGCGGCGCGAACGCCCAGCGAAAAACTTTGGACCGCAAGCGTTGTGGCCGCGTCCAACAGCGACGCGGGGAACTGGCCGGCGCCGGGCGGAATCGTGCGGAACGTGTCCAACAGACCCGCCATGACCGCGCGATGCCCGCCGATGCAAAAAAAAACGGCCACGGTCAACAGGAACAACAGCCGTGAGAACAGCGGAACGCTTTCGCCGAAGCCGGGATCGAATGCCTCGGCCGCGGACAGTCCGCTTGCCTGTCCCACGAGCTGGCCGGCCAACGTCATGCCGTGAATCAAGATCAGAACGCCCAGCCCGAGGCATGCGCCGATCGCGGCCTCGCATCCCAGCAAGACAAGATAATGGACCAATGTGTCCGGCGCATCGAGGCCCGCTTGCCACTGCGAGGGCGCAACCAGCAGCGTTAACGAAACGGCCAGCACCGCCCGAATCCGAAACGGGACTTCGTTGACGCCGAACACCGGCGCCGTGAGCATGAGTCCGCTCACGCGGGCCAACACCAAAGTGAACAGGATGAAGTTTGCTTCGCTCATGCGATGATCGGCGACGATTGACGGTCGGACAGCCAAGCTCGCCATAGCCGGGAGCTAACAGCTCCCGGAAGGTGCGTAGATTGGCGGCTTCGCTCCGGGAGCTGTTAGCTCCCGGCTATTCTCAAACGACATTGACAATCTTACGGTCAATAAACGAATTGTTTTCTCTGTGAGCTCGTTAGAATCTGCCGGGAATGCCGGCGATCAGGTCGTTGGTATACTGCATCATTTGCGCAATCAGCCACGGCAAAAGCGCGCTGAGGACCAGCAGCATTGCGATCAGCTTGGGAACGAATGCGACGGTCTGCTCCTGGATTTGCGTCACGGCCTGGATCAGCGCGACCGCCAGCCCGACGAGCATGCCCGCCACGAGCACGGGCGAGCTGACCAGCAGCATCGTCCAAAGCGCTTCGCGGCCGATGTCGATGGCTTGTTGTGGGTCCATAAAAGGGATTGGGGATTAGGGATTGGAAACAACACAGCACGATCGGGGCGGGAGCTATTGAGTCTCAGGAAAATAATGTCGTATCAGGATAATCGAGGGCTAGCAGCCCCCGGAACGAAATCGCCATTCCACGCACATTCCGGGAGCTGTTAGCCCCCGGCTATTGCGACATTATTTACCTGACACGCAATAAACCCTAATCCCCAATCCCTAATCCCTCTTCTTTCATCCTGTAAACGGTTGAAAACTCTGCATCAGCATTCCGACGACCAGCCGCCAGCCGTCGACCAGCACGAACAGCAGCAGCTTGAACGGCAGCGAAACCAACACCGGCGGCACCATCAACATGCCCATTGAAACCATCACGCTGGCCACGACCATGTCGAGAATCAGAAACGGCAGATAGATTTCAAAACCGATCAGGAAGGCCGTTTTCAATTCGCTGAGCATGAACGCCGGCAGCAGCGCTTGCAGCGGCACGTCGTCGTAGCTGGCCGGCTGGACGCGCTGCGGCAGATAACTTAGAAAAAGCCAAACGTCTTCGGTGTTTCGTGTGGCCTCGATCTGCATGCTCATAAAACGGCGCACCGGCGCGACGCCTTGATCCCACGCCTGCTCGGCGGATATTTTGTGTTCCGTGTAGGGCACGACGGCGTCGTCGTACACTTGTTTCCACACTGGCGACATCACCAACAGCGTTAGAAACAGCGCGAGCGTCGTAATGACTTGCGTAGGCGGCAGGTTTTGCGTGCCGATCGCTTGCCGCAACAGGCTGAGCACCACGACGACGCGAACGAAGCAGGTGGTCATCAACAGGGCCGCCGGCGCGAGGCTCATCACGGCCAAAAGCAGCATGACTTGCAGCGTCGAGCCGATCCCTTCGGGACTGGCCCAACCCTTCGGTCCGGCGGCGAGTCCTTCGGGAATCGCCATCGACAGCGGCTGGTTGGGCGGCGGGCTCGCCGGTTCGTCGGCGAGGGCCCAGCCGGCAAAAATGAGGCAACCGCACAGCAACGCGGCGCGGAGCAAGCGATTATACATGGCGGCCCTCCGCCTGTTGGGATCCCTGGCGAAGGCCGGCCGCCGCGCCGATCGGGCGCGACTGCCGACACAGGCCGACGAGGCGCTGGACCTCGGCCGGATCGGCGATTTCGGCCAGCGTGCGAGCGGATTGGCCGGCCGCACCGAGCGAAACCAGCACCAGCTTGCCCCCGCAGCGCAGCAACTGCACCTGTTGGCGGTTGGCCAGCGACGCCCGCCCGAGAATTTCAAACGCCTCGGCCGGCAGCAGGCTTTGTCCATGCGGCGACGCGCGGCGCATCGCCCAAGCCGCCGCAAAAAACAGCCCCAGCACGATCGCCAGACTGGCCGCGACCTGCGCCGCCGAACGCCAACCGCCGCTGCGCGTGCCCGACTCGGCGGCGGGCGGTTCGTGCGGCTTCAGCGGCACCGGCGACATCGGCCGATTGGCCGGCGGCGCCTCGTACATCGCCGGCGCAACGCCGTACGGCGTCGGCGCGGCATCGCGAGCGTCTGCCGGCTGCGCCGACGCAATGCGCGACGCGACCGCCGAAAAAACCAGCACGCCCAGCAGCGCCGTCCAACGCATCCGACTTATTATTGGTCGCATTCGCAACTCCTGTTGCCTTGGGGCAACACTTCGACGATCCGAACGGCGAGTTTGCCGTCGAGCGCGACGGCCTCGCCGCGGGCGATCCGTTGTTTGCCGGCGTAAACATCCACTAGGCTGCCCGCCGCGCTGCCCAAAGGCATAATCGCCCCTTTGCGCAGTCCGGCCGCTTCGGTCGGATCGATCTGCGTGCGTCCCAACTCGATTCGCAAGTCGACCCCGCCGCCAGCGCGACGATCGAATCGCGTCGGTTGGGCAGCAGCGATCGGAACCGCCTCGGCCGCGCCGAATGGATGGAATGTCTGGTGGTCCAACATGATGGTCGCTCCACAAAAATGCTATTTTCCGGCGATTCGCTGGCCCGCCTCGTCGAGTTGCTTGTTGGACTGGCGGTCTTCGTTTTGGCGGTGGGCTTGGGCCTCGCGTTGGCGGAGTTTTTCCAGCGCCCGCACGTCGCGATCGGCCGCCACGAGCGTCTGGCGACGGCGGTCGATCTCGATTGCCAGGCTTTGACGGCGGCATTGCAACTCGGCGGCTTGAGCCCGCAGCACCGAGGCATAGTGCTGGGCGTTCACAAGACGCGCGAGATTGAGTTGGCCCGACCCGACGGCCGCGCGATGCTCCTCCTGCAACTGGTTTTGCTCCGCATCCAAGGTCGCAAGCTGTTTTTCAAGCTCTGCATCGGCGCGTTGGACCTCGGCCAACTGCTGGCGGCGGTCGTCGCGAGCCGACTCGCGAAGCTGAAGCAACGTTGCCATCCGAAACTTAAATGGGGCCATTGATTTTATCGGGGCGGTCGTTTCCCGCCGATCTCCTATGCATGCGCCGCCAGCCGTTCGCGCAACCGGCGGTGAATGGCAAGCAGCCGCCCACGGGCTTCGGCCAGCGTGGACCGCTGTTCCACGGGCTGGCGCAAATACTGGTTGATTTCGTCCTGCATGTCGATCGCCGCATCGACCGTTCGATCGCTGCCGCGGCGATAGGCGCCGATCGCAATCAGGTCCTGATGCTTGCGATAGGCGCCCAGCAAGTCGCGCAGGGCGTAGGTCGCCTCGCGATGCTCCTGATCGGCCACGTCGGGCATCAGCCGGCTAATGCTTTCCAGTACGTCGATTGCGGGATAGTGTCCGCGCGAGCCCAGTTCGCGCGAAAGCCACGTATGCCCGTCCAGCAGGCCGCGGACCGCGTCGCTGATCGGCTCGTTCGCGTCGTCCGATTCGACCAGCACCGAATAAAATGCCGTGATGCTGCCGCGTGGACTGCGGCCGGCGCGCTCGACCAGCCTTGGCAACAGCGCGAAGACCGATGGAGTGAAACCGCGGGTCGTGGGCGGCTCGCCCGCCGCCAGGCCGATCTCGCGCTGCGCTAATGCGAATCGCGTCAATGAGTCCATCAGCAACAGCACGTCCTTGCCTTGATCGCGGAAGTATTCCGCAACGGCCGTGGCGGTCGACGCGGCTTGCGTGCGCACCAGCGCCGGTTCGTTGCTCGCGGCCACAACGACGACGCTTTTGGCCAAGCCGGCCGGGCCAAGATCGCGCTCGATGAATTGATTTACTTCGCGGCCGCGCTCGCCGACCAGCGCAATCACGATCACGTCGGCTGCGGTGTAACGGGCCATCATCCCCAATAGAACGCTCTTTCCGACGCCGGAACCGGAAAAAATGCCCATGCGCTGGCCTTTGCCGCAGCAAAGCAGGCCGTCGATCGCGCGGACGCCCGTGGCCAGCGGCTCGTCGATGCGGGGGCGCGTGCAAGGGTCGGGCGGGGGACGGTGCAGCGACGAACGATCGGCCAAAGCCGGCTGCGGCTTGCCGTCGATCGCAACGCCCTGGGCGTTGATTACCCGGCCCAACAGTTCGGGGCCCACGCGAAGCCATCGCGTCGTGCGGACCAGCCGCACGCGATTCCCGCGGCGCACGCCGCCCAGATCGCTCAGCGGATAAAGCACCGTCAGGTCGTCGCGAAACCCGACGACTTCGGCCAGCAGTCCCGGCCCGGAATGGCGCTGAATTTCGGCCACCGCTCCGATCGGCGCCGGAAAGCCCGCCGCCGAGATCGTCGTCCCGACCGTCTGTGCAACGCTGCCCAGCAGCGCCGTCGGCATGATGCAGTCGAGTTGGTCGGCCAGTGTGGGCATGGGGGGGATTTTGGGATTTTGGGATTTCTGTTTAGCGCCGGCGTCCACGCCGGGATGATTCTTTCACCAGCTCGGCTATTGCGTGTCAGGTAAATAATGTCGCAATAGCCGGGGGCTAACAGCCCCCGGAATATGCGTGGAATGGCGGTTTCGTTCCGGGGGCTGTTAGCCCCCGGCTATCTTGATGCGACATTACTTTCCTGAGACTCAATAATCCCTCTACCCGATCAATTCTTCCTCGATGCGTTTCAGTTGGGCGTCGAATTGCTGATCGATCGAGCCGAAACGGGTTTCGACGCGGCAGCCGCCCGGTTGGACGGCGTCGTCTTCGACGATTTGAGCGCCGCCGATGGCCGACATCGACGCGACAAGCGCGTGGATTTCATCGCCGAGCGATTGGCGGTCGCGCGGATTCAGGTGCAAGCGGATGCCGGGGCTGCCGGCGGCCAATTCGAGCGCTTCGCGAATCAGCGTCAAGGGGATTTGCGGCCGGCGGCTCAACTCGCCGCGGATGACGCGCGCGGCCATCGCGGCGGCCAAATGCACCGCGCTCGATTCCCAGTGGGCCAGCCACGCCTGTCTGGCGTCGCGGAGTTCGGCCGAGGCATTTTCGAGCGCCGCCCGCGCGGGGGCCAGTTGTTCGGTTAGCCGCCGCTCGGCCTCGGCCGCCGCCTCGCGGCGCCCGGCTTCAAAGGCCCGCCGGCGAATCGCGTCGGCCTCGTCTTGGGCCTCGGCGACGATGCGAGCTGCTTCGGCCTGCGCGTCGGCCGCCAGCCGTTCGGCCTGCGCGCCGAGATCGTCGAAGTTCAGCGCGACGGCAGTCGCGGCGTCGGCTTGATCGGCTCGAAGGATTGTAGCCATAGGCAAACGTTCTCGCGGCGGCTAGTGCTTTGTCAACCTTTGCTCTTGGAATTGAGTACCACTGGCTATGCCAGAGCTTTGCTTGACCATCCACAATAACTGGGCACTGGCATAGCCAGTGGCACCCTAAATCTTAACCGTGACAAAGCACTAGGCCGCCCATGCAAGGATTCCATTCAGGCTCGGCGCTATCCGTCGGGCCAAGGCCGCGATTGCGCATCTCGCGTTTTCGAGGTCGCTCAATCGGATCGGACCGGGGCTCTCCAATTTTATGCGCAGTATCTTGGCGTCGGCCGGGGGCATGCCTTGCAATACCCGCTCGACCAGTTGCGGCGCGGCGCCCAACAGCGCCGCCTGAGCCACTTCGGGATCGGCCGCTTGGAAAATGGTTTGCAGCGCCGCGTCGTCCAGCGCGATAAGATCGTCGAACGCGATCGGCCGATGCCCGAGC
The DNA here is from genome assembly GCA_964392255.1 of uncultured Planctomycetaceae bacterium. GTDB lineage: Bacteria > Planctomycetota > Planctomycetia > Pirellulales > Thermoguttaceae > CAYMQL01. Next base: position 7,588 of record CAYMQL010000027.1, read on the forward strand.
CGTTCGGCCAACGCCGCGTCGGCAGCCGCGAGATTTTCGAGAATGTCGCCTGCGACGCGACTCGGACAGGCGGCCAGCACGCGCGCCGCGGCCGAAGGGCCTTGCGAACGTCGTTGCTTGGCGTCGAATTGCCGCATAAAACGCGACTGGAGCGATTGCTCGACTTCACGCAGAACGGTCGGATCGGCCGCGTCCAAATCGGCCAGACGCCGAAGGACCTCGACCTGCGTCCGGGCGTCAAAATGCGCCAATGCCGGACCGGCTTGCTCGGGCGGCAGATGCGCAAGCACCAGAGCGATCGTCTGCGGACGCTCGCCGGCCAGCAATTCCAAAAGCCGCGGCTCTTCGGCCTCGCGCAGAAAGTCGAACGGCGATGCGTCGGGCGATGCGTCGGGCGATGCCGCGCACGCTCCGTCGTTTGCGGCGAGGGCAGGCAGCGCGTCGAGCTCGATGCCCGGCGCACACGCGCTGGGCACCAGCGACTCGATGCGGCGAAACTCGTCGACGATCCGCTCGCGCTCGGCGGCGTCGATCCGCTCGACCTCGGACGCCGCCTGACGAATCAGCGAGGCCTGCTTCGGGGGCAACTGACCCAGCAGCGACTCCGCCGCCGCGCGGTCGAGGCCGGCCACGAAAACGGCCGCTTTACGAATTCCAGGGTCGCGCATGGTCTGCATTGCTTGTACTCCTCACGCTCCGTGTGAGGAAATAGGTGTTTTCGTTATTTTTACATCCGCGAGGCGGCATTGGTTCCGTCCTCACACGGAGTGTGAGGAATCCATTTACGAAACTTGTCCAATCCAACTGCGCAGGACGCCGGCGGCGGCGTCCGGGTCGTTCTGAACCAACGCCGACAACGGATCACGCGGCGAGGTTTCGGGCGCGTAAAAGCGGCGGGCGTGCGGCGCGGGCACGACGCCGGACGGCAAGCCGGCCGGCTCGTCGGGCAGCTCGATTTTCTCGGCCGCGGGCGTTGCGGCGGCAGGCTCGCGGCGGACCATCGAACGCAACACAAAAAGACTCGCGACGGCCAAGCCGAACAAACACAACATGCCCCACGACTGCCGCAACCAGTCCAACGCCGCCTGCTCGACGCCCGGCGCGGGCGGCTCTTGCTGCGGAAGGTCTTGGAACGTCGTCACCGCGACCAGATCGGCCGCCTTCGCGCCGCTTTCGCTCGACGGCAGCAGTTGGGCGACGTGCCGCTGGATTTTCGCCGATTCCTCGATGCGAATTTGATCGAACGCCGCAGCATCCGGCACGCGCGGCGGTTGGCTCGTCTCGGCGGCGTTTCGCTGCTGCCAGATTTTTGTGAAGTAGCTGCTGGGCACGCCGACCGACACCCGGGCCAACGTCGGCCCCGGCGCGAAGTCCGGCCGTTCGACCGTGTTTTGCGTCTCGGTCGCCGCGTCGGAGGGTTCTACTGAATTTGTTGCGGCCGACGGGCCCCACAGATGGCTCAGGATCGTCGCCGTGTTCGGCGCCGGCTTAGGCCCGGTCGAGGTCTCGCCTCGGCGCGGGTTGCGGTCGGCTTGCGGGGCCGCGTCGGCGGCGCGGCCCGTCTGTTTAGCGCGTGCGGCGATTGCGGGCTCCATTGCGACGCTCAGTTCGACCGTCGCGCCGGGAATGTAGCACAGGGCGTTAAGGATTTTCGCCTTCAGGTCCTGCTCGTAGGTTCGTTTCAGCGAAATGAACGCATGGTCGCCGGCCGTCGCATCGTCGTCGAGGTTGCCGTACCACGTGCGGCTGTTGTTGAGGTCAGAAACGGCGACGTTCTCGGGTTTCAGGCCAGCGACCACGCCGACGATCAGATAGCGAATGGCCGATACGCGGGACTCGTCGAGTTGCTGGCCGACGGCCGGTTTGATGCAGGCCGTGGCCGTAATCACTTTGTCCTTGAATCCGCCGGGCTTGGCGTCAATGTCGTAGAGTACGTAGGCCCGCTCGACCCAGGGCATCGAAGAAATAATCAGCGAGAGCGTGTCTTGCAGTGCGACCTTCATGCGGCGGTCGCGTTGCGGGCCGTAGGCGTCGGCCAGGCCGCCGGCGTTCAGCGCGGCGTTCAGCGCGGCGCCGAACGTGGGCGGCAGGGCGTTGGCGTCGGCCAGAGCGGCCATGAAAGTCGGCTCTTGGCCGCGCGGCACGCGGATCGTCGTGCCGCGGACCTCGTAGCCTTTCAGACCGGCCTTGCCGAAAGCAGCCTCCATCGCCATCAATTGTTCGGCCGCGACGGTGACGCCCGGCATCCATTCGACGTCGGGCGCGGCGCTCTGGCGGCTCAGCAGATAGCCCGCGCCGATCAACGCAGCCGCCGCCAACAGTCCGGCCGTCAGACGCGAGCCCGGCGTCATCGAGCGGAACTGTTGGTAAAGCTGCGAGTATGCCCGATTCAAGAGATCCATGCACTCATCCTATTGGCAAATTCTTTAGTGCATTGTCACAGTTAAGATTAAGATTTAGTGTGCCCGGTTTCCCGCGGACGGCCAAGCAAAGCACTGGCAGAGCCAGTGGCACACAGGCGGAGCCAGTGGCACACAGGCGGAGCCAGTGGCACACAGGCGGACGGCCAAGCAAAGCACTGGCAGAGCCAGTGGCACACAGGCAGAGCCAGTGGCACACAAACTTTCACAAAGATGATATTTTCTCCAATAAGCAACTATGCAGCGGCCTCCAAAGCGGCGTGCCGAGGGATTCGCAGCGTGAAGGCGGCACCGCCTTCCGGACAATTCGCGGCTGATACGTTGCCGCCGTGCAGTTCGACGATGCGATGCACCACGGCCAGCCCCCAACCGGTGACTCCGCGCACCGGGGCGGGCTCCGGCGAGGCGACCTGTTGACGCTCTTCGTCTGAGAGGAACGCGCCGGTGTCGGCGATTTCCAACTCGATCGCCTGCGCGCTGGCGGCGGAGGTTGCGGTCAAAATGCCGCCGTCGGGCATCGCCTCCATCGCGCCCAGCACCAGATTGCGCACCGCGCGGCCCATCAACTCGCGATCCGCTGCAAGCATCAGGTCGGAAGGAATGTCGACGACCGTTTCGATCGCCTGCTCGGCCAAGCGGGCTTGCAGCGGCCGGACGACGTCGTCGACCAGCGCTCGCAGCGGAAATACGCCGTGATATCCATGGGGAAATAATACGGACATTGGATGGCTCCAATCGTCAGGCGCCGCGCCGATGCCGCGGCAATGCCGCCGAACATCTGCGCGGAGCATCCTCGCGCAAAACTTTGGGAAAAGCGGGCGGTTTGTACCCGAAAGAGGCCCGGGGTGTCAATGCACGTTTGCGGGCTAATCGGCCTCGCGCTGCCATGCGGCGTCGGACGGCGCGGCCGTCTGGGGGGGCGACTGAATCAGCTCCATCACCCAGCGGTTGACGTCTGCTAGCATCTGCGAATGTAGCTCATGGCCGCAGGGATACTCTCGCAACGTGACCGACAGCCCGGCCGTGTGCAAAAGTCGCAGGTCGGCACAGACCTGCGGGGCGGGATACTCCCGGCTAGCGCGGCCGGTGGCCACAAACATCCCCAAGCGCCGGGCCGCTATCAGATTGCCAAGCGGACTGCCGCCGCTGGGCAACGGCCCGCAAAGCGAAAGCACGCCGGCAAAACGCGACGGATGGCTCAAGGCCAGCCGCATCGCCATCGTGCCGCCGCAATCGAATCCGCCCAAAAACACACGCCGCGGCGCAATATGCAGCTTCTGCGAGGCCAGATCGACGCAGTCGAAAACCCGCTGGGCCGCCTGTTGAATCGCGTCGGGCGTTTGAGGCCACGCGCAGCATTCCGGATTCATCGGATCGGCAATGCCCCGCGGTGCAACCGCCGCGTAGTTTCGCATGCTCACCATCGGCATGATCCGCTGCAACTGACGCTCGTCCGAGCCGCGGCCGTGAAGCCAGACAATCAACGGATAGGCGTAGCCGGGCGCGTAGTGCAACGGCGCAAACAGCGCGTGAGCGAAATCGAGCGGCCCCTTCGAAATGCAGGCCGAATCGATTTCAAACGATGGGGCGAAGGTTGGCGACTGGGATAAATATGGCGGAACGGAGCGTCGTGTCCGTGGCATGTCGAAGACCTTGTTATGAATTATGAACAAATGATCAGAAAACGGCCGACAAGCTCGCGCCGGGATCGTTAAGATACCGAAACTCTACCGCAGTTCACTGCCGATTGTCAATCGCGACTTGAGAGGGGAGAGGGGAGAGGGGAGAGGGGAGAGGGGAGAGAAAATAGCCTTCCGCAAGCCTCACTCGCTGCTTCGCTCCCAAAGAGAAAGATATTTGCCGATAGCCTCGGACTCTGTAAATGCAGGTTGCCTATCTTTACATGTTTGTTGCGTCATCGGCCGCTCCGCCGCCTATCA
>CAYMQL010000028.1:0-469 GCA_964392255.1 uncultured Planctomycetaceae bacterium
CTGCTTCCGGCCCTGTTGGTTTGGGCCATCGTCCGACGGTTCCTCCGGCCGACCGGGCGCGACTTTCGGCGGTAATCGCATATGCGGCCGATTGCATTTCGCGCGTCGGCAAAGTCTGCGGATTTTGCCAATTCTGCCGCGGGCTATTGTGAATCTTTAACGAATATGCCGGTTATAGGAATGCCACATCCTCAACCCGTGCCCCGCCCTAGCCCCTAACTCTTCTCTAACTCAATTCTTCTGAACCGTGCCCCCGAAGTTTATTCTAACGATGCTTACGATGGCAAATGTGCCGGTCTGGCCGGACAAAGGGGTAGTGCCGCCGGCATCGACTAAAAACGCACGTCTTTCCGTCTACTCCTTCAGGGGAAAAAACCATGCACGGATGTATGCAACAAGGGCTGGCGCGGACGCTAGCCGTCGCAATTCTGTTCGGGGCGGCCAGTGTTGCCGTGGGTCAAGAAAGCTC
>CAYMQL010000028.1:479-11935 GCA_964392255.1 uncultured Planctomycetaceae bacterium
CCAGATCGGCGAGTCGGCGCCCGCCGACGCGGTCTACTCGTTGGCCTCGCAGGCCAACGGAGCGACGGCGGCTCCCGACCAGAATTATTACGTCTCGGAAAGCTTTGCCAGCAACGCCGAATTGGCAACGCGCCTGGCCGACGTTGAGAAGGCATTGAAAAAAATCGACGACAAATCCAAGGCCGACAAGGCCAAAGCCGCCGGCGCTATGTCGGTCACCCCGCGAGGACGAATTCACCTCGACACGGCGAGCTTCACTCAGGACCCCAACGACAAAAACAACCGATTCGACGAGCAGAACGGAGTTGAATTCCGCCGCGCGCGCATCGGGCTCAAGGGCAGCGGATTCGAGGTCATCGAGTACATCATCGAATGGGACTTCGCCGGTCGAGACCGGGCCCGCGCCAAGGACGTCTACTTCAACGTCACCGGATTGCCGCTGGTCCAAAACATCCAAGTCGGACACTTCAAAGAACCCTTCAGCCTCGACGAACTGATCAGCTCGAACTACATGACGTTCATGGAACGCAATACGGCCAGCGAGGTCATGGCGCCGAAACGCCATATCGGCGTGATGACATTCGGCAACGTCGCCGCCGAACGCGCAACCTACGCCCTCGGCTATTTCGCCGAATACGACGACGACGGCCTGGCCATTCAGGACGACGTGATGGGCGGATCGGTCACGATGCGCGGCACTTGGCTCCCCTGGTACGACGAGGCCACCGAAGGACGCGGCCTGATCCATACGGGCATCGCCTACAGCTACCGCGATCCGTTCCGCGATCAGGCGATCATGAAGTATCGGCCCGAGTCGCATCTGGCCCACGAAAGCAGCCTGACGCTGGACGACGTGATCTGCCGTAACGAAATCGGATTGGAATTGGCCTCGGTCTACGGCCCGTTCTCCATTCAATCCGAGTACTACGTCAACTACATCGACCGCGAGGAACACGTCAACTGCAAGACGCAGGGCGCGTACGTCTACGTCAGCTACTTCCTGACCGGCGAAAACCGTCCCTACGACCGCAAGACGGGCGTTTTCAAGCGCGTCAAACCGTTCGAGAACTTCTTCCGCGTCCGCGACGAAAACGGCACGGTCTACACCGGCAAGGGCGCGTGGGAACTCAAGTACCGCTATTCGTGGTTCGACGGGTACGACGGCGGATTGCTCGGCTGGCAGACCTGCGGCGACCATACCCTGGGCGTCAACTGGTATCTGACCCCGTATACCCGGATAATGTTCGAGTACATCCACTCGGGCATCAATCAGAACTCTGGCGACGGCGTCGGCGATTTGAACATCTTCCAGGCCCGCGCCGCCATCGATTTCTAACCGACGGCTCGCGACCTTTCAGAAATGCTTCATAAAACAAAAACACGACCCATCGCGCCGCGGCGCGAGATACAAGGAGATCGAACGATGAGGACATTGGTGCTATCCCTGGCGACCGTTGCACTGGTTGCCAATCTGTCGCGGGCCGGCGAGACGCCTAAAACTCCGGCCGAGTGCTGCGACGTGCAAACCTGCGGCAGCAGCGACTGCTGCGGACGCTGCGGCAGCCATTGCTGCTGCGAAAAATACTGCAAGATCGTGTGCGAGATGAAGGAAGTCAAGAAGCACGTGTGGGTGGTGAAGTGCTCCGAGTTTTGCGCTCCGCTTCCCGGCTGCGGGCGCGATTGCTGCGGCTGCGGTCGGTGCGAAGCTTGCACAGCCGGCGAGAGCGGCCAGTGCGACCCCGCCTGCTGCGACGGCGTTTGCAAGAAGTGCGACCCCTGCGCCGCCGAGAAGGACAAGTGCCTTGTGCCGCCGAAGTGCGGCAAGGTGCGCGGAAAGAAGACGCTCGAAAAGAAAGAGATCGTCCGCAAGGTGCCGAGCTACAAGTGCGTGGTGGTCTACTGCTGCCCGCAGTGCGGCGCCCAATCGTGCGGTCTGGAAAAGGCCGCCGAGACGGCCGCGCCAACGGCCGCTCCGGCGCCCAGCAAGACGACCCAAACGGCTCCGCTGCCGCCGGAACCCAGTGAACTGACGGCGCGATAGCGCGCCGGCAAGCGACTGTCTGTCCCCCAGAGCCCCGGGATGCTCCACCCGGGGCTCTTTTTTTTACGACCTCTTGCGGGCCTGTCCCCTTTGTTCCAACTGCGAACTATTTCGTCCCGCCGTGCGGCGGTTCTTCCATGCTGTCGATGTAGCGTCGCAGCCGCTCGAGCTCGTCGGTAACCTGGCGGAGCTTGAGCATGTTTTGCACGCGCTTGGTCAACTCGATCTTGTTGACCGGCTTGCTCAAAAAGTCGTCGCAGCCGGCGGCTACGGCCCGCTCGATGTCGCCCAGCTCGTTTAAGGCCGTGACCACGAGAATCATGATCTGCTTGGTCTCGGGGTTGCGCTTGAGCGTTTTGCAGACCTCGAAGCCGCTGAGCTTCGGCATCATGATGTCCAACAGAATGAGGTCGGGTTGAAACTCGGCCACTTTGGCCAGCGTGTCCCGGCCGTCGACCGCCACGGCCGTTTCGCAGTCGAGCCCGTCCAAATAGGCTTCGAGCAACTCGACATTCGGGGCGTTGTCGTCGGCGATGAGAATTTTGCTTTTGGGCATGGCGGTCATGTATTAAGGGTATTGAGACGGATCGATCGATCGGTGGCGACTATGCAGCCCTCGTCTTCGTCGCTGAAGACGACGTTGGCCTGATCGTCGTTCATGCGTCATCCACTCGAACTAGCATACTTGCCTAAGCAAACCTAGGCAAGCCGTGTCGGTCGCCTAATCTCCAGTTCTCGCCAACTGGCGGGGTACGTGGTTGAACGCACGCATTTTGTCGGCGATCTGTACGCGGGCGCGTGCGCGCAAGCACGCCCTCTACTTGCTATTGCACAACGAAGCGGCCTTGATAATTCATGAAATCTTCGATCGTAGGCCGATGAATCGGAATCAATTCGTCGGGCATTTTCGATTGGGCAAAAAAACGGAGTTCCGAGCCTTCGAGCCCGTCGGCCCGCGGTTCGCCTCGCCATCGCCGCACGGCGAACGCAACGGCGAAACAATGGATTTCGTCGCCGTTGGGGTAGGCGAACTTTTGCGTCGGGCCCGAATACAGACCGATCGGCTCGGCCTCAAGTACGTCCAACGATGTTTCTTCGGCCACTTCGCGACGCAGCGCGTCGATCGCGGTTTCGCCCAATTCGACGCCGCCCGAGGGCAGGCACCAACGCGGCATGTCGGTGCGGCGTTGCAGCAGGATTTCGCCTTGCGGATTGCAGATGATCGCTCGAACGCCGGGCAATAGCATCGGCCGCGAGCCGATCAACAACCGCATAGTTTTGACGTAATCGTTCATGGTCGCGTGGTTTCGGTGGTTACGTCGCTGCCGCTCGGACGCAAGCCGCGCGGCGGCGCAAAATCGTCGTGCCGACCGAGCATTCGAGATCGCGGGCGATGATGGGACATTTCACACGCAGAAGAAACCAGATCGGCCTGGGAGAATCGGCCAGCGTTTCGTAGTTGCCCTGACCTTTCGAGATGATCATGTCGGCTCGTTCAAAACGGCGTCGGAAGGCGTCGCTGCAATCGCTCAGAATCGTGCCCGGCGCGTCGGAACCGTTGTCGACAACCGCGACAATCGCCGGAAGCCCGGCATACTCGGCGTCGTCCCTCGTGGCGTCGTTGATAATGGGTTTTCCGCGGACCGCAACCGTGACTTTCTCGCGAGGCAACTGTTCCAGCAGCAGACGATCAAAGACGATCTCGCCGGCGTTGTCGGTCAGATACAGAATCTCTTCGGCCTCCTGCACGGCAAGTGCGAATTCGTCGACGGCGCAGTCCAGCGGGGCGGCGATGCAATCGTCGAAGCTGGCCAGCACCTCGTCCTCGCCAAGAGTGGTCTTCACGGCCAGGTCCATGATGTTGCCGGCGATTGCCAACCGCACGGCAAGCTCCAATGGATCGGCCGCCTGTTCGACGCGCTGCGAGAAAACGGGGAACAGCTCCAAGGCCGCGTCGTTGAGCCGTTTTTTTTGCGCGGCGTACGGATCGGCGTTGCCGGTGACTTCGCGGATGTGCCGATGGATGGTTTGGGCCATTACGGCCGGCGGCTGCCCGAAGTCCATCGCGGCGATGCCCTCCAACGCGGTCCGAACGATCTGGTCGTGAATGTGCGGATCGTCGGTCACCGAACGGACCGCGTGAAGGGCCTGACGGATCAGACAAGGAACGCAATCGAGAAACGTCTTCATGGTTGTCGGATCACGATGGTTGGAATGTCATTCGCCCGTCGCTTCACTTCGAGCCCGACCAGAGGGGCGGCAGCTTCAAGGCGGACTTGGGCAGCTTTTTCAAACAGAGGAACCAATCGAGACACTGGGTGTCGGCGGGCGGCTTGCTCATGCGTTCTTGCGCAACGCCGCACGAGCCGGGCGGCGGAACGATCACGTCGTCGCCCGGCTGCCAGTCGGCCGGCGTGGCGACCTTGTGCTGGTCGGCCGTTTGCATAGCGACCACAAGCCGGAGAATCTCCTGAAAATTGCGCCCGGCCGATTGCGGATAGTACAGAACGGCGCGCACCTTGGCCTCGCCGTCCATGATGAACACGGCCCGAACGGCGTGCGAATCGTCGGCCGCAGGATGCAACATGCCATAGAGCTTGGCGACCTCCATCTTCAGGTCGGCGATCACCGGAAACGTGACCTCGATGCGTTCCATGTCTTTGTATTTGATCTTTTCCTTGATCGTCCGCAGCCAGGCGATGTGGCTGTAGTTGCTGTCGATCGACAGGCCCAACAGCTTGCAGTTCAGGGCGTCGAACTGCGGCTGCAGCGCGGCGAAGGTCATGAACTCGGTGGTGCAGACCGGCGTGAAGTCGGCCGGGTGACTGAACAGGATCACCCACTTGCCCTTGAAATCCTCGGGAAAATGCACAATCCCTTGCGTAGTCACGGCGGTGAAGCTGGGGGCGATCTCGCCAATCAACGGCAACCGAATCGGCGCCGCCCTTAGAGGCGCAACCGCACTGGATACGGCAGAATTGGGGGTTGTTTCGCTCATTACGGGCTCTCCTTTTTTTAAGTGGCTAAAGAATATCGCGCCCTGCCGCAGCCTGGGTTGCAAATCGCGCTACGACAATGCAACCTATGCCGCGAGCGGCGATCGATGCAACGATTTAAGCTTTTGGGTTGAAATAATCGCGTATTCGGCCGTCGACGGGTTGTGCAATCCATGCTCAACGCACATACGGACGGCGTCCCGTCATTAAAAACACCGGAAAATCACGAATCTCGCCGCTTTCGATAGGCTTGCGGATCACATGGACGGTCGCATCCTCGACATCGGCGAATTCCGCCCGACAAAACCGGTCTTTGAGCACGTTGCGGTCGAACCCGTGGTGGTAAACGCTTTCGGCCGCATCGCGTCCGTGAAACAGGCCGGGCTCCTTGTCCAAGTCGGCAACTGCCAAACAGCCGCCGGGCAGCAGCATTTGATAAAACGCCGCCAACAGCGTCTCGATTTGATCGACGTGGTGCAACACCATGTTCGCCGTAATCAGATGGTAGCGCGTGACGCCGGGCGGATCACGCGTCAAATCGAGACATTCGGCGTGCATTCCCGTCAGTCCGCTGGAGCGTATCTTCGCGTCCAATACTTTAAGCATTCCCGGCGAACTGTCGGCGCCGGCGACGCTGCGAACGTGCGGCAACAGAAACAGGCCGAGCAGTCCGGTGCCGCATCCGTAATCGAGAACGTCCATCTCGCAGGTCGGCCGCACCTGGCGCAGAATGGCCTCGCCGACGTGCTTGGCAAGTTCGACGCGGCGGGGCTCGGCGTCCCAACAGGCGGCCGCATCGTCGAAACGACTGGTTGCCGTATCGCTCATGGATTTGGATACTCCATATTCCGACGACAAACCGGCGGCCGGCTATTGAACATGATCGGCCTCGATCGCGTATGGGGCCTGCGCGGCGCTTTGATCGACGCGAAACCGCCCGCCGACCGCAACCGGCGTCGATCGGAAATCGACGGCCAGATCGCCGCCCAGCTTAACGCGGATCAAATCGGTCGGCCGAAGTTGGGTCGAACAGAAAGAGCAATGGCTGACCGTGGGAACCAGCATGAACTCCTTGATGCCGCGCGTGCGCCGGCCCGGATAGATGTATCCGCGAATAAACACCCTGCGGTCTTCGCTCATCGTCGGCTGAAATTCCAAGGCGGCTTGCGAGACCGACTCGCCGGGATTCGGTTGCAGCTCTTCGAACGTAATTTCCTTGTATCCATAGGGCACGTCGCTCATCAGGCAATACAAAACGATCGAGCCGGCGAGTCCGAACGCGATCGAGGCTGCGATGCCGGCGCGTGCGAACGCCTCGCCCGTTTGCACGTCGCGGAACCGGCGAAGCTGACGCAGGGCCTTCCAGCCGGCAAGGGCGCCGGCGAGCGGAATGAAGAGAAAGAGCCGATCGAACGCCGCGGTAAACGAAAGCGCCCCTAAAATCAGGCTGGCCACCGCCCACAGGTTGACGGCCCGATAGACGATTTGCGGATCGGTCGAATCTTGCAGACGGTCCGGCGAGAAGGAAGTCATGGACTCAGCCTCCGGCCTGGAGAGATTTCGCCACGTCGGTGCGATAGGCTATGGCGGCCGGCAAATATCCAACGATGGCGGCCAGCACCACCAAGCCGGGCACCAACAACAACTCGACCGGCTGGAACTCGAAGGCGGCGAGGCTCACGCCGACCTCGCTGGCGATTTTCGGCGCCAAGACGCCGGTTAATCCGTGCCCCAAAATCGCCCCCAACACTCCGCCGCCCAGCGACAGCAGAACCGACTCCATCAGGATGACGAACATCACCACGGCGCGGCTGGCGCCCAAGGCCCGCATGACGGCGATATCGTGGCGGCGGTCGTTCATCGAGTTATAGATGCTCAGCAAAATGCCCATGCCCGCCACCACGACGACCAGCACGGCCAGCAGAAGAAACAGCATCTGCACGTTGCCGATCACGCGATCGAACAGATCGGCAATGACGACGGCCGGCTGCACCGCCATCGCCTGGACGCCGGGATTCGTGCTGCGGTTGATTTCGTCGGGCAGCGACATGGCGGCGATGGGGTTTTTGTCGATATTTGTGCGCACCAAAATGGCGGTTATTCCATGATCGTGCTCATGATCGTGGGCGTGCTCGTGTTCGTGGTCGTGGGCTTGGTCGTGCTCGTGTTCGTGATGCTCATGCGCGTCGTCGGCGTGCGAATCGGCCGACTCGTCGGCAAAGACCGAATCGCGCCGCGGCTGCAAGTGGGCCGGACAACGGAAAAAGCCTTCGAGATTGATGAAGATGGCCCGATCGTTCGGCGTTCCGGTGGGTTCAAGAATTCCGACGACGGTGAATTCGCTATGCCCATCGTCGCCGTGCTGGTTCGATTCGGGTCCCGTGGCGACGGGGCGAAACTTCGAGCCGAGCTTTAGGCCGGATTTTCGAGCGGCCGCGGCGCCGACGACCGCCTCGAAGGCGTTTTCGTCGAGAAAGTTACGGCCCGCGGCAAAGGCGTATTTCCGATCGTCGCCGTGCGTCATCCGGTCGAACATGTTCTGATTGGTGGCCACGACCGGACAATTTTTGTAGTCATGGCCGAGGCATATCGGCACGGCGAGCTGCACGGCGCTGGACAAGGGGCCCTTGGTCAACTTGTCGAGAAGCTCGTGCGAAACCGGCTCGAACTGCTGGTTCAGTTGCAGGTAGAAAACCGTGCTGAGGACCAACGGCAACTGTCCGCCCTTGGCGCCGACGATCAAGTCGTATCCCTGGGCGCCGCGGCGAAACGCCTGATCGACCGTGTGGTGGATGGCCAACACGGCCACCACCAGCGCAACGCCGAGGCTGATCGAAAAAGCGGTCAACACCGAACTCAAAGCGCGTTCCTGAATGCTTCGCCAGGCGATTTTCCACAAACTCATGAGCGAACGCCCTCCTTCTTGGCCGCCAAATTGAAATCGGCCAGCCGGTCGACCCGCTCGAACTGTCCGGCCACCTCGGGACTATGAGTCACAAGCATCAGGGCGACGGATTCGTTGCGGCACGTTTCGCGCAGAAGGTCCAACACCTGCTGCTGGTGGCCCGAATCGACGCTGGCAGTCGGCTCGTCGGCCAACAGCAGCTTGGGTTTGTTGGCCAAGGCGCGGGCGATGGCCACGCGCTGCTGCTCGCCGACCGAAAGCATGGGCGGCTTGTGGGTCGTGCGATGCCCCAGCCCGACCTGCTCCAGCAGTTCCTTGGCCCGTTTTTTGTCCGTGCGTTGGCCGGTAAACCGCATCGCCAGAAGCACGTTCTCCAGCGCGGTGAAGCCGCGGCGCAGATTGAACGTCTGAAACACATAGCCGATGTTCTGGGCGCGAAAGCGGTCGCATTCGGCCTCGGACATCAGGCCGATGTCCATCTGGTTGACCCGCACCTTGCCCTGGTCCGGCCGGCTGATGCCGGAGATGACGTGCAACAGTGTGGTTTTTCCGCAGCCGCTCGGCCCGACCAACACCATCTGTTCGCCCGGGCCAACGTGGAATTCGGGTATGTCCAGGATGGGCAGCGGGACGCCGTCCGGCTGGCGAAAGGTCTTCTTTACGTCTTTTAGAAACAGCATAACTACGCAACCTCGTATTCAAACGTATCGCCCGCGTTGCAGGTGGCGCATCGGCCGGCAAAGGCGTTCCACATGGCCGCCGTCGCCGGCATTCCGGTACAGTGCGAAGGCGATAACTGTTCGACGCCGATCCGCCCAAGTTCTTCGATGGTGCGCTCGATCCGATGCGGAGACGCGCCGACGAGGTGCATCCCGCCGATCACCGCATGGATGGGCCGGCCGCCGGTCAACCGGCGGACATAGTGCAACGTGTTGACCACTCCGGAATGGGCGCAGCCCAGAAGCACCACCGTCCCCTTGGCCGTGTCGAAAAAGAGCGACTGATCGTCTTCCAACGGGTCGGGTTGAGTGCAAGCTGCGTCCAGAAAGAAGGGACCGCCGGTGTCTTCGAAATCGTTCAGCCGCGGAACGGGGCCCGTCGCGGTCAGTCCGCCGCATACGTCCGTCGGCTGAGTTGTAAAAATCATCGCGTTTCGGCCGTTCCGGATCGCCTGTTGCGAAACCGCGGGCATGCCGATGCTGCGTCCTGCATGGCCGTCGCGAATATATTTTTTTTCAAAGGCCGCCGGATGGGCGTAGACGGTCACGGGCCGGTCGGTTTTCAGCACTTCGGCCGCTCCGCCCGTGTGGTCGTAATGGCCGTGGCTGAGAATCAGGGCGTCGAGTTCGTTCAAAGAGATGCCCAACTCGCTCGCGTTGGCCGCAATCACGCCGCCTTGCCCCGTGTCGAGCAAAATCCGCTTTCCGCCATGCTCAATCCAATAGGCCAGACCATGCTCGGCCAGCAGGCTCACTTTGCCAGCCGTGTTTTCGGCAAGCACGGTAATGCGTGTGTGCGCCATCATTTTCCCATTTTCTGAAACAACGCGGCGAAAGCCCGATCCAGAAACTTGCCGGTGGCAGTCGCCCGGACTTCGTTGTTCTGGACCAGCTCGGCCGTCAACTGATAAATCGGATTCTCCGACGAGGTGATCCAAGCCCGCACCAAGGCGGGCGCCTTCGTCGCCACCGGCTGCCGGAAACGGACGTTCAGGTCGGCGGTCATGGCGATGATGTTCTGCGAAAACAGGCAGTTGGTCATGGCGCCGTCCAACAGCATCGACACGACGCCGCCGTGCAAAACGTCGGGGTAGCCCTGAAATACCTTCTCGCAGGCGAACGACGCCTCGACGGCGCCGTCGTGGGCAATGCGAAACTCCAGACCGAGCCCTTGTCCGTTGCTCGGGCAGCACACCACGCAGCCGGGATGGCTTTGGCTGCGAAGCTGCCGATAGGCCGCATGTCGTTGGTCAGTGGTCGCAGGCATTTTGTCCCGACACCAAAGTGCCGCTCATATAGGCCGTCGCCAGATTTTCCGCCGTGTCGGCCGGCGCGCCGACGATTACCTTTACGCCGTTTTGAGAAAACAACTGTTGCGCCCGCTGTCCCATGCCCCCTGCGATGATAACCGTTGCGCCTTGTTCGTGCAACCATCTCGGCAAAACGCCGGGTTCGTGGGCCGGCGGCGTTACAAACGTCGTGCCCGTCGGTTTTCCAGCGTTTTCATCCACGTCCACCAGAGCAAATTGCTCGCAGTGTCCGAAGTGCATGCACAGCCGACCGCCGGCCATCGGAATGGCAATCTTCATTGATAGGTCTCCGGGTTCAGAATGAATTACAATCAGGTTAGGGCTTTGTAATATTGCAAATCGCCGATTTCAGGGTATTCGAGGCCAACAAGGCACAGTGTTCAAAATCCTTCGGCAGTCCGCCCAAAGCACGCAATATATCGGCTTGCTCGATCCTGCCGGCTTCGGCGAGAGTTTTACGCAAGGCTAATTCCGAAGTCATGCTGCCCGCGGCGCGCGACGGGCCGCAGCCGGTTGTGGTGAACCCGATGCAATCAATCCGACCATCGGCGATTTGGAGCCAAAACTCCATCGTGTCGCCGCATGGGCCGGTGATGCGGGCATGGCCGTTGAACGACACCAATGGGCCGTAGTTGCACGGCTTCTCAAAACGTTCCAACACAGCCGGCGATAGAACTTCTGCAGGACGCATTTCACCGGAATCTGGATCAAGCACCCACTCGACATTCACGGCGATCCTCCTGGATCTCTCATGTCTTGTTACGATTGTATTTGCACCAAACCACCGACCGCCGAAGAGCCAACCGATGATAGGCGATTCTGCACCTCGGCCCAGACTGCACCTATTGCCCGAGCTGCCGGGCCGGTCGAGGCTTCCACGACGGTCTTTCGGACGATCTGCGCGCGGGTCACTTCTCGGTCGTAGGGAATCCGTCCCACCGGCAGAATCCCGTGTCGCGCGGCCGTTGCCTCAAGCTCGTTGGCAATTTCCTCGTTGAGGTCCGCCTTGTTCACCGCCAATAGTCCCGGCACATCCAATCGCGTCGCGAGTTGAGCAATGCGACGGAAATCGTGAACGCCGGATACGGTCGGCTCGACGACAAACAGGGCGAGACTCGCGCCCGTCAATGAAGCAATGACCGGACAACCGATGCCCGGCGAACCATCGCAGAGGATCAGTTCCAGCCTTTGTTGATGGGCAACCTCCCCGGCAGCACTGCGGACCTGTGTGACGAGCTTGCCCGAGTTCTCGGCCGCGATGCCGAGCTTCGCGTGGACCATTGGCCCGCAGCGAGTTTCGGAAACAAACCACTGCCCGCAAACGGCGGGAGCGAATTCGATGGCGTTTTCGGCACAGTAATCCACACAGACGCCGCACCCTTCACACGCTGTCGTTTCGACGCGAAACGTCCGCGAGACTCGGTCGTGCGGGAAAAGGGGACAGTCCCCATTTGCCGGAACGGCCCGGAGGGTGCTTCGCACAAA